>JBAXUO010000080.1:0-7175 GCA_037129625.1 Chlamydiota bacterium | reverse complement strand
TTCTTTATACAATTCTTACGGTCGTGTAGAAAGTACCTCTTTATGGGGTATTTCTCTTTCGGGTAGTTTTATTTACTGGAAACCGGAAGAAAAAGGTCTCGACATTGGCGCCACTTATCCAACCGATTCTTCACAAACGGGCCATGTTTTAAACCTAAACTACCGATATAAACCGGGTTTTAAATTGGGACTAGGTTTTTCACCTACCTATGATCATTGGAAAATTGATTTGGGTTATGTTCGCTTTCATACCCATCAACATCATTCAAGCTCTACTTCCAATTTGTATGGAAATTGGCTAGAGACTCCTTTTGCTTCAACTAAACAAAAGGGATTTTGGCATTTAGATATGGATCTAATCAATATTGCCTTGGGACGACCGTTTTATGTAGGTAAAGCTTTAATATTTCTTCCTACCTTCGGATTTATAGGGGGTTGGATAGATCAAAATTATCGAGTCGAATATTCTGATGAAGAAAATAACAATGACTGGGTCACTTCGCATAACCATTCCGATTCTTGGCTCTTAGGTCCTGCTTTCGGCCTCGAAACCAGATGGTTATTGGGGTATGGATTTAGAATTTTTGGAAATGGAAATTTTTCTCTTTTCTTCCAGCATTTCAAAACTAGAATCGAACAAGAAGACCGAAATATCGGTGGTAATATAGCTGTAAATCAACATGATGAAAGAAGTTCTTTAATTCCTAATCTAAATTTAGCTTTAGGATTTGGTTGGGGAACATATATTGGTAAATGGACTCATTTTGATCTGCAGCTTGGTTATGAGTTTTTGTTATATTGGAAACAAAATATGATCCGATATTTAAATGACGCACAAAAAACACAGACCGATCCAAAAGCAGGGGAGCTCTATATTCAAGGCCTTACCCTTACAGCAACATTCGATTTTTAAAATATTCTAGGGGAAAGAAAATTCTTTTTTCTTTCCCTGTATATACAAAGCCGCTCCTAATAATATCACATGTTCGGATAAAACCACTCGAATCGGAATGGTTTTCATAAAAGAAGAAAATCTTCCTTTATTCCAAAAAGAACGAAGAAAAATTTCTTTCCAATTTTTATCATTTTTTCCTTTCTCAAAAAGATTTCTAGTAAGAAGGCCTCCCAAATACACCCCACTTATCGATAAAAAATCTAAAGCAGCATTCCCGGCTTTCGCTCCATACAATGCGAGAAACGTCTCAACCGCCTCTTTTGCATTAGGATTTTCCACAATTTTTCTAGGATTTATTAAAATCGGATTATTTCTTTTTTCTCCAAAAAAAGTACAAAGATCCAAAAGTCCTTTCCCGGAAAGTATTCTTTCATAAGAAACATGTCCGTATTTCCTTTGAAAAAAAGAAAATACTTCTTTTTCTTCTTCTGTTTGAGTTGCGGCATCCGCATGCCCTCCTTCGGAAGCAAAGGGGATCCACTTGTGACCGTCATATACAAGAGAACCGATACCCAACCCGGTTCCGGGAGACAAAATAACCACATTTCCCTTTTTTTTCTCACCTTCTTGTATATTCAATATATCATTGGGACTCAAAGTTTGTATTCCATTAGCAAAAGCTTCCATATCATTCACTAAAAAAACTGATGTTTGCATTTCTGCGGAAAGCTCTTTTGCATCTATTGTCCAAGGAATATTCGTCATATGACAAATTTGATTTTCTACCACACCGGCAACACCAAAACATGCAGCTCTAAATTTTCTCTTTTGGCAAAATTTCTTTAAAATATCTAAAAAAACATTCTCTTCCTCATTATAAAAATCGGCCACTTCCACAACCTCTAGCGTCTCTTCTTTCACAAAAGCCAAACGGGTATGAGTCCCTCCAATATCTCCAACAAGAAACATACAGAATCCTTTGCAATTTTCTCTCATTATGTTCATACTTTCGAATGACTTGTTTTGTCAACATTATTTACTTGACGAGAAGAAATTTTCATTCCAATCTTGCATTTACAAAAGAACGAAGGAGAAACTATGTCCCAACCTCAAAATATTGAAAAAAAGAAAGCACTAGAGCTTGCCATCGCTCATATCCATAAGCAATTTGGAGATGGAGCCATCATGGCTCTTGGAAAACATTCTTCTATGAGAGAGATAGATGTCATTAAAACAGGGGCCATCTCCTTAGATCTTGCCCTCGGCATTGGAGGCATTCCTCGAGGCCGTGTTATAGAAATATTCGGACCCGAATCCTCCGGAAAATCCACTCTCGCTACACATATTGTAGCCAACGCGCAGAAAAATGGAGGCCTAGCCGCCTACATCGACGCAGAACATGCCTTTGATCCCGGTTACGCCGTCAAAATTGGAGTCAATTTAGACAACTTGATGATTTCTCAACCCGATTGCGGAGAAGAAGCTTTAAACATAGCAGAAATTTTAGCCAGATCCAATGCAGTTGACGTTATTGTAATCGACTCTGTGGCCGCTTTAGTACCTAGATCCGAACTCGATGGCGAAATGGGAGATTCCCACATGGGACTCCAAGCAAGGCTCATGTCACAAGCTCTACGAAAACTTACATCTACCTTATCCAAAAGTAATACTTGCGCTATCTTCATTAACCAATTGAGAGAAAAAATTGGAATCGTATTCGGCAATCCCGAAACGACAACAGGTGGTAAAGCTTTAAAATTTTATGCCTCCATTCGATTAGATATCCGTCGCGTCGAGTCCATCAAAGGCGCTGATAACAAAGATATTGGAAACCGTGTGAAAGTAAAAGTCGTTAAAAATAAAATGGCACCACCTTTTCAAACTGCAGAATTCGATATTATCTTCGATGAGGGGATTTCTCGAGTGGGAGCTCTCATTGATGTGGGGACAGAATTCGGAATCATTGATAAAAAAGGAACTTGGTTTAGCTATAAGGACCAAAAAATCGGCCAAGGTCGAGAATCAGTACGTACTTTTTTAAAAGCAAAACCGGAAATTGCCGATGAAATCGAAAAACTGATTTTGGCTCAAAAAACAAAAATCCCTCAACCTATTGTCGAAAAAGCTATAGCACCCGCTCTTGCGTAAAAAACTAATAGGCAATATCCATAAGTACATAGGCTTATAAGATATTGCCTTTTTTATTTTCTTGGATAAACATGGATTTTGTAAAACAGCTTTACAAGTGTAAAGCTGGAAAAACTTCTATTTTCATTTCCGTTTAGAAACCGATACTTGGTTAATCGACCTTACCAGTGAATGCGCCGGAATCACACCTTGAACGTGAAGACAGGGGAGTACATACGTCTCTTTACCCAATATTGCTCCCGGATTAATCACCACCTTGCACCCGATTTTTACTCCATCGCCAACTATAGCACCCATTTTTTTTAAGCCGGAAGATATAGAATCTTTCCCACATAAAATGGGAATCAATTTTCCATCCAACCGAAAATTTGCACAGATAGTCCCCGCACCTAAATTCACCTCATTTCCTAATATCGAATCTCCGATATAAGCAAAATGTGCCGCTTGAACTCGATTGAGTAAAATGGAATTTTTCACCTCCGTTGCATGACCGATCAAACATTCATTACCGGTAATTAAAAAACCACGAATGTAGGCACCTTGTCGAATAGTGCAGTTCTCGCCGATTATACAAGGTCCTTTTATAAAAGAGCCTGGTTCTATGACCGTACCCTTTCCAATCGAAATTTGAGCCTTATTCTCAAGAAATACCCCATCTGGAATATTGACTTCTATTTTTCCAAGCACCTGTTTTGAAAGAAAGTTTTCTATATTCGAAAGCGTTTCCCAAACAGGAGCGTCCAGTTTCCACAGTTCCTTATAAATAAACTTTTCAAGAGCAAAGAATTCTGATGGAAAATACGTATTCATACAAACCCCACTTTTTTTCAGTATCTGAGAATATATTCTTTTTTCCTATTAATTTCTCTTCTTCCTCTGTCTCTGTGGATTTGTTGATAAGTATCCGAGCGTTACTATAGAAAAATGCTGTTCATAACTTGTTGATCATTTGTCAATCTAGACGAGTTATCGAAAGTTAAAAAGTTTTCAACAAAATTATGAACAAAAAAAGGGGGGTTATTGAAAGACTTTCCACAGGGGTACTTTTTAAAAGGCATAATTGAACCTAAGAGCCATTTTATGATCTCGGTATGTCTCAAACTTTTCGTTGGCGATTGTTTTTCTACAGTAATGCGTGCGCGCACGTAAAATACGTGCGCGCACGTATTTTACGTGCGGAACTATTCAATTCCTTCACACTAGAATTCTTTATTCATTTAGGTATAAGTAATTTAAAGATAGTTGGTGCTAAATTTTTAGAGAAATTTTTTTTTGTTTACTCTTGTTTTCCTTTTTTAAAGGGCAATGACAAATTTTGAGAACGTAATTAAACATATACGTTTGAATTATAAAAAAAAGGGTCTCTTTTTAAAAGGCATAATCGAACCTAAGAGCCATTTTATGATCTCGGTACTTCTTCCCAAATAGGAAGTTGTAATCCAATGTGAGATCAAAGCCGTTATAGCTAGACCCTTTGAACAATACACCTAAGTGGCCCAAACTTCTGGAAGGTGAAAGCCCCTTCACGGTAAATCTTTCAAAAGTGTTATTCATAAAATAGGCAGTTGTTTTCTTTCCTTGAAAACGACTTTCTAAGATATAACTTCCTTTGAGCTCAGGCGTGAATTGAAGCTGCTTTCCTTTGAAGCAATGAAATAGCCCCAGTCCCAGTTCACTTCGCAAAAGATCGGCATTTTTAGATTGGACATCTAAGTTGAGACTCTCGGCTCCATGCTCTCGATAGTGATTTTGATGAAGGTACACATAGCTTTCTTTCAAGAAAGGCTGAAAAGAAATATATTTCATTTCATAAAGCCCTGCTAATTCTAATTGGGGGGCTATTTCCCATCCGTGTTGTCTGTGGTGAGCACTTCTTTCTATCTCTCCATATTCAATGCTTCTTGTGGCTTTGGTGCTGTTCCATCCCCCAATAAGAGAAAGACCGACTAAAAAGTTTTGATTATACCAAGAACCATAAAGCCCTCCATATCCTGTAGAGGTGTGTCCATACCCCTGATGAGCTTCCCAGCCTATATGAGTATTGGTATAAGAACCTTCCAATCCGAAAGAGAAATTAGAGTAGATTTTAACATCAGCTCCTATAATGATACCCGGGGTTGTTGCATGGTATCCACGTAGGTTTTTTTTTCCTTGTTGGCGAGCATAGTCTCGAAGACCCTGTCCCCAGAGGTTCCATTTTTTTTCTTTGAGATTTGGATTCTTCCATGTGATCTCCTCAAGTCGTTGAGAGAGGATTTTGGTGATGTAGGTGGTTGTTTCTTCTTGGGCAAGAGCTATACCATTGAATAAAGCCGGATGGAGTTGATTGAGAGCATTTTGCAAAGCCGGAAGTTCCAGGAAATATAGATCCAAATGCGCCCTTAAGAAATCAGGGGATTGAGAAGAATATTCTTGGTCAAAGACATTTGCTACCGATATTTGGTTAGGATCAAAGACCAAAGAGGCTAAGGGTAAAGTTTCAACATTTAAAGTCAATTCGTTCCCATTACCATTTTCGATAATGGAGAATTGGAAACCCGGGTAGGGACACTCAATATCTGCAAAAGCTCCGGTGAGAGTCCCTCCATCTACAAACAAAAAATCTACGCCATTTTGAAAAAAAAGAATAATATCTTCGGGATTTGTAATGGTATTCTCCGGCATTGGGAGTATATGTACGTTGTTGCCAATATCAATGGTTCCGGAAACTTCTAGCTCGGATCCGGTTAGGATATTAAAATACAAAAATAAATTAGAGTTGTCTTGGAAAGAAAGATCTCCTTGAATGGTTAACTTACCCGGAGAATTACTTTGGGGTGTAATGGTGGATCTTTCTTGACAAAGAAGCTTAAAAGGATTGGGAATGATGATGGTTCCATTACCTATAATATTTCCGGTGTTGGTTAGATCAGATGCACAAGTGATGGTTCCATTATCTTCTAAGATAGCTCCTTGATTAACCGTGATTTTTGCAGGGTTGATGGAACCGCTAGAGGATACTTGCAAAGTTCCCTCTTCAATCACGGTGGTGCCGGTACAAGTATCTGCGTTATCTAAGATCAAAGTACCTTTTCCGGTTTTATGAAGATCTCCCGTTCCACTAACGGTTTTTTTGCATGCAAAAGTTTGGTCTTTTTCAATCTGGATGATTCCACCGGAATTGATTATAGCGAAATTGAGCGGAAAAGCACTTCTAGCATCTGTTCCTGTGTAATATAAATTATTGCAATATAGAGTGGAGTTATCTTCTAGAGTAAGGGTTTTATCATTAGGAATAGAGGTTTTGAGGTTATAAGTGAAGGTGGATGTTCCGGTAAGAATAACATCCCCTTCTATGAGAGTGGAAACATCGGGTTCATTTAATAAACCTTGCAACGTTGAGAAGGTTCCCCCATTGCTTATGAGGAGATTTCCTCTAATTGTAGAATTTTTATTTATCGAACAAAGAACGTGAGAGATAGTAAGGTTATTGAGTACGTAGAGATTTTGAGTAATGTTTGCAGTAACAGAAACCACGCCGGTGTTGGATAATTGAAGCGATGCTGAGCTGTTAAGATTTCCTTGGATAACGAAGGATCTTCCTATAGGTCCCGCCGCAAAGTTAAAAAGGATAGACTCTGTGGTTAGTGGGTAGTATGAGTATTTGCCACTCAACGTAAGCTTGGTATAATATTCATTTGAAGTTGAGATTATAGAGAGTTCTTTTGCTGCAATGTTGGTTGAATTATTGATTGTTTTTGTTGAATGATCGGAATCGAGATTAATTTGGGCATTTTTGGTTGCATCGGGGATTCCATTAGTCCAATTGCCGGAGTCACTCCAATTGGCATTATTTTTATTGATATCCCAAATGGTCGCTTCTACTGAAAAAAGAGAGGTAAATCCAAAGAACAATATCAAAAAAAGATATTTCATATAAGCTCGAGGTTATCTTATGTGAGATATAAGCGTTATATGTTTTTTTTTATATAAAAAATTAAAAAATCAGCTTTTTTTATTGATTCGGTTTTTAAAACGTTCCAATAGCTTCTATAGGTCTGAAAATCAGGTTGTTGAGGCAATAACTGAACGAAATTTAAAAAGGATCTGGGTGAGAGGATTTGAACCTCCGACCCCTTGCACCCCATGCAAG
>JBAXUO010000008.1:0-17609 GCA_037129625.1 Chlamydiota bacterium | reverse complement strand
GAGTCGCGTCATATACAACAGGATACCCGAACTCCCGCATTATTTCCAAAGACCTGAAATCGCTTACAAGATTGTTATAACCAAACATGACTCCCCGTTCCGTAATAATAATATTTTTATTTCCGCTGTCTTCTATTTTCTCTATTATATTTTTTACATCCCAGGGTGATAAAAACTGGCCCTTCTTTATATTTATAGCTCTCTTGGTTTTTGCTGCCTCTACAACAAAATCAGTCTGCCTGCACAAAAAAGCAGGTATCTGTATTATGTCCAGGACATCTTTTGCCCTGTCCATATCTACCCTGCAATGAACATCGCTCAGCACAGGAATATCAAATTCTATACTGACTTTTTCCAGTATTTCCAATCCTTTGCCAATGCCTGGCCCCCTGTAAGATTTCTTGCTGGAGCGATTTGCCTTGTCATAACTGGCTTTAAAAATGAAGGTAAAGGGAAAGTGGGAAAAAATCTTTTTCAGCTCTTTTGCCATCGATAAGGTATGTTCCTCGGTTTCCATCACACAGGGGCCTGCAATGATGGTGAGGGGTTGTTTTTTTCCAATCCAGCGATTTTTTATTGGGATCAATTTCATTTTTTTTCCTCCAATACATCTTCTAATGAGTACAAAGCGGGTTTTTTTTCTTTAAGAAATAAGGCAGCTTCCAAGGCTCCCTTGGCAAAAAGATCTCTATTTTGGGCTTCGTGCTTTAGGGTGATCCTTTCTTCTTCAGTGGTAAAGTATAGAATGTGTTCTCCGACAATGGATCCGGATCGAAAGGAAGCAATAGAGGCTTTTTTGGATATTTTTTTATCGATTCTCTCTTTTAATGCGAGAGCTGTTCCGCTTGGGGCATCTTTTTTACGGCTGTGGTGTATGTCAACGATATCTACACATATATCCTTGCCAAATAGAGAGGCGATTTCTTCTCCGATTTTTTTACAAATAGCAATGCCTAGACTAAAATTAGGGCTATATAGGATAGGGATTTTTTGAGAGGCCTGTTCTAAGAGAGAAAATTCTTCTTTTTTGTATCCTGTAGTTCCAATGACGAGAGGTTTGGTATGGATAATCGCTTCTTCAATAAGAGAAGGGAGAGTGGATGGATGAGAAAAGTCGATGATAATATCAGATTTTTGTATGAGGGTGGATAGAGGATAGATAGGAAGGGAAAGGCTGTTTTCTTTTCTTTTTGTATAACCACCTACTAAATGAAAACGGGGATCTTTTTGTAAAAGATGAAAGATTCTTTGTCCCATTTGGCCGAAGATTCCAATGATACCAATGCCTATAGACATATTTTTTTCCTATGTGGTAGAAAACCATTATATCAAAAGAGTGAGATTTTTTGACGTTTTTCCTTCTGAAAAAAGCAAAAGATGAGTAATATTTATGTTCTGGACTGATAGCTCAGTGGATAGAGCTCCCGCCTTCTAAGCGGGAGGTCGCAGGTTCGAGTCCTGCTCAGTCCGTTTTCCTTTAAATAATAGGTTTACAAAAAAAATACCAAGAAGTTTTTTCTTGGTATTTTTTATATATTCTAGAAGGAGAAACTAGACGCTAGGGATGCTAGGCGCTGCAATAGGAGCACAAGGAGCTGCGCAAGTTCCTACTGGATCTTCTTCGATGATTTCTAAATTGACTCGAATGCCGTTTCGGCTAGCTACAGACATTAAAAGTGTTCGGATGGCATTAATGGTTTTACCCTTTTTGCCAATGATTTTTCCAATATCTGATTTTTCTACAGCTAATTCAATGATGAGTGTATGGGTTCCCCCAATTTCACTGATACGAACTTTGTCCGGATGATCGACAAGATTCTTCACAATGTATTCTACAAATTCTTTCATAGTGCGATCCTTATTTTAAATTGAATAGAGATATAAAGTCTTTGTCTAAAATTAAGGGTACACGATTCTAAGGATATTAGGCTAGAAAAAAGAAGCGGTAGTAGACTTTTTTTCAAAACGAGATAAATTTTCTTTTATGTCATCGGGGATAGGAGCTACTAAATGCAAAGGGGTCTGTAAGATAGGATGAGGAAGCCGAATCCGATAGGCATGTAGAAGTTGTCTTTTGACATTCATGGAATGATTCATCTTAGGATTGCCATAGATTTCATCGCCAAGAATAGGGGCTTTGATATGCTGTAGATGCACTCGAATTTGATGCGTTCTGCCTGTGATGGGTTGCGCTAAAATCAAGCTGAGGTTTTGATGGAAAGCAAGGACTTGAATATTTGTAATCGCCTCTTTTCCCGACTCTACAACAGCCATTTCTTTACGCTCTCTAGGGTGTCTTCCGATAGGGGCCGATACGATGCCACTCACCGGTTTGCCGATGCAGATCCCTAAATAATCTTTAGAGACTTTTCGGCTTTGAAATAGAGTGATGAGTTTTTGGTGGGCTTCGAGGGTTTTGGATGCGATTAGAATGCCGGAGGTGTCTTTATCAAGCCTATGAACAATGCCTGGGCGAAGATCGCCTTCCTCTTGCGGAAGGGTCTTACAATGGAAAAGAAGGGCGTTGACGAACGTGGAAGACCAATGGCCCGGGGCAGGATGAACGACCATTCCGGCCGGTTTATTGACCACAAGGAGATGCTCATCTTCAAAGAGAATATCTAGGGGGATGTTTTCGGGGGTGAGGGTGATTTCGGGCGTTTTGATAAAAGAGATGGTGATTTCGTCATTTGTCTTAGGTAGAAATCCTTTTTTTACTGAGGAACTGTTTACGGTAACGCACTCATTGTCAATAAGATACTGAAAATAGGTTCGGGAGCGCGCCTCAAAACGAGAGGCTAAAAGTTTGTCTAAACGAACTCCTTCCTCGGCGGCTGTTACAAAAATGATTTCACTATCTTGTTCTATGGGCATGAAAAAAAACCTCAAAAAGACAGGATATCACAAAGTAGATAGGGGGATCAATGGAGTTTGTAAGGTATTGGTTTTTAGGAAGCTAGTTAAGCTTTATTTTCTGCTCGATGCTTTTTTTCTTCTTCCCGCTCTTTTTTACTTTCTTGTGCGATTTGCCAAATCCAAAGAGTTGTGAGATCATAAAGGGTAGTCCCGATTAATAGGGTCGAAGATGCCTTTGTAATAGGATTTTGTAAGGAGTTTGAGATTTGTGAAATAGGTTCTACCATAATTTATCCCTCTAAATTTCTTTTAGCTTCGGCTTGATGCTTTTTACTAGCGTCTCTTTCTTTTTTCATTTGCTGTACTGCATCCATGATAATTCCCAATGTTAAAGCTTCAATAACTTCTTTAGTCATTGTCATGCCAGCAAAAGTGTCGCTGGAAAATCCAAAGGGATTCCATGTAATAGGACTTTCATCCGTTGAGGAAGAATCGCCAAAGTGGGGAACATTACTTGGAGGTGGGGTTGGAGAAATTTTATCTATCATAAATACACTCTTCTTACCCTTATTATAACAATTTATTATATTAAGTAAAAGCATTTTTGAATTACGATAGTTTATGTTAATTCAAAAAATAATTTTATATGGATTGGTTTTTTAACTCTTTGATCTACCGAAGGTTCTGCAAGGATAGGTTGAACAGATTATCCGTCCAACCTTCCTTTTTTTGAAGTTGCAATGTTGAGATTAAAACATTTTGTTAATGCCTAAACGAATACAATGCATTTTTGTCTTAACTTTAGTGCCGAATTTATAGCTTTCATATCCAGCAATATCGGTTGGATTTGTAAAGGAAATTTTCTTAAAGTCCAAGAATAAATATTCTAATTTTAGAGACCAGGTATCATTTAAGCTTATATCCGATCCACCGCCTACGGTCCATCCTGTTTTTACTTTACTTTCCGATCCCGCATAAAAATCAGCGTTATTTGTAATTAAAGATCTGCCTTTTATGTGACCATAGGCAAAACCACCGGTTACATAAAGGTCAAAAGATTTAAATCCGACTCCAATACGAGGACGCACCGTTCCAAACCAATTAATTTTATGTTTCTCTGTAAAGGAAATGGATTGATCCCCATCATCAAACTCAACTAATTTCTTAAAATGACAGTATTTCAATGAAGAATAGTTGAAATCAGTTTCAAGACCTATTATGAAGTAGCTTATTTGATAATTATATCCCAATTGCGCGCCAGTCGTTAAACCGATGTTTTTAAAGGTGTGGGAATGGGTTCGATAGGGATTGTTAGGAAGAAATGCTGGTTCTAAAAATCCACCAATAGGAGTGATGTGCATTTTGCTATCATTAATCAATCCTCCAATATTCATCCCTAAATTAAAGCCTTTCCAGCGTAAGGAATTTTCATCCTTAGCTTCCTCAGCTATAAGAAAAGTAGATCCTAAAACAAGACTAAGCACTAAACTACGTAAATTCATAATTACCTCCATTTTTGTCATAGATTAATTTTTAATTTTACCATAGTCAACAAAAATAAGATGGAAGGATCGAGTTTTAGTGATGTGAAGCTATACCGGAGTATAGCTTCACCGTAATACTAAAATTCTGCATGTCCAGGGAATCTAGGAAAGGAATTGACGTCTCGAATGTTTTCGATTCCCGTGATAAACTGCACCAGTCTCTCAAATCCGGCTCCAAATCCTGCGTGGGGAACTGATCCGTATTTTCTTAATTCTAAATACCACGAGTAGTCTTCTTTTTTGAAACCTAAAGATTCAATTTTTCCCTCTAAAACGGAGAGTCTCTCTTCCCTTTGCGATCCCCCAATTAATTCTCCAATCTTCGGCACTAATACATCCATCGCAGCCACCGTTTTTCCATCTTCATTCCCTCTCATATAAAAAGCCTTAATTTGGGCCGGATAATCGGTCACAATCACAGGCTTTTTGAAATGATCTTCCGTTAGATATCTTTCGTGTTCGGATTGAAGATCAACGCCCCATTCTACCGGAAAAGTAAAGGCTTTCGATGCCTTTTTCAAAATAGAAATAGCTTCAGTGTAGGTAACGTGTTCAAAAGATGCGTTATGAGCAATTTTTGTCAGACGCTCAAGAAGTCCGGGTTCGATGTATTTATCAAAAAATTTCAAATCTTCTGTACATCGATTTAATGTGGTTTCGACAAGAAATTTGATATATCGTTCTGCTAAGCTCATATTGTCTTTTAGATCGGCAAACGCCATTTCCGGTTCGATCATCCAAAATTCAGCTAAGTGTCTTGCTGTATTAGAGTTTTCGGCTCGAAAGGTGGGACCAAAGGTATAAATATCTGAAAGAGCACAAGCGAGTGTTTCTCCATTTAGCTGCCCTGAAACGGTTAGATAGGTTTTTTTAGCGAAAAAGTCTTTGGTGGCATCGACTTTTCCATTAGGTAAACGAGGAGGATTATCCATATCGAGGGTTGTGACTTGAAACATTGCACCTCCTCCTTCACAATCAGAACCTGTGATAATGGGGGTTTGGACATAAACAAAACCTTGGCTTTGAAAGAATTCATGGGTGGCAAAAGCGAGGGTATTGCGAACACGAATGACGGCTCCTTGTGTATTGGTGCGAGGTCTTAGATGAGCGATAGATCGTAGGAATTCGGGGGAATGCTGTTTTTTTTGTAGGGGATAGGTTGCACTATCACAGGTTCCGAGAACTCGTATGGCCGAAGCATGGATTTCAATCGACTGCTTTTGACCCGGACTCTCTTTTACAATCCCTTCGACAGCAATAGAAGCGCCTGTGGTAAAGTCAACGATCATTTTATCATAAAAAGGGAGGGCGCTATCGCAAATGATTTGAAGGTTGGCAAAACAAGAACCGTCATTAATTTCTAAAAAAGTGAAGTTTTTTTGTGCACGTGCCGTTTTGATCCATCCACAGACATATACTTTTTGTTCTAAATAGGTACTTTTTGCAGAATGTAAAAGTTGTTTAATTTTAGTTCGCATGTTTCACCTTAGATTCCTTAAAAAATTTTTGTAATAGTTGAATTTCTTCCTTCCAACAAGAGGGATCGGGAGTTTCTAGATATTTGGGGAGGAAAGCTGTTGCGCTTTGAGTCATTAGAGTTTGAAAGCTCTCTAGTCCGATAAAGCCTTTTCCTAAAGAGGCGTGACGATCTTTTCTGGATCCGAGATCGTGAGCGCTATCGTTTACATGAAAAGCATATAAATGAGAAAGTCCGATCTCCTTATCAAAAGAATGTAAAGTGTTCTCCCATCCGCTTTTTGTTCGAATATCATAACCGGCAGCAAAAATATGGCAGGTGTCGATGCAGACTCCTATCGGAATTTCCTTTTTTGTATTGTCGATCAAATAGGCCAAATGGGGAAAGGAATAACCAACAGCGGTGCCTTGACCCGCACTCGTTTCGATAAGTAATCTTGTGTTGCCCTTGTGCAAAATTCCTTTTAGGCTAAGAAGGCTCTCGACTATAGTTTTTAAACAAACTTCTTCGGAGCTTTGCTTTGCGCTCCCCGCGTGAAAGACTAGAAAATCGATGGCAAGAAGATGACATCTTTCGATTTCTTCTTGAAAGGCTTTTCGACTCTTGGTTAAGATTTCCATGTCCGGAGATCCTAGGTTGATCAGATAGCCGGCATGAGAGGTTACATGCGAAATATTTGTTTCTTCTTTAGCAAGATTCCAAAGGGTAATTTCTTCTTCATGAACGGTATGACCGCTCCATTGTTTTTGATTGCTGGTGAAAATTTGGACAGTGTTAGCCCCTATGCTTTGTCCTTCGAGCAAAGCATTTTGATAACCACCGGAAATGGAAGTGTGAGCGCCAATAAGAATGGTTTCTTTTTTCTTCATAAGTTTATATTCTAAACCAAGTGTAAAGATATTGAAAATAGGAAATTTGTGAAAGAATTTATTAGACGATGGTTTTTATCTTCGGTTGTGGTGGTGGTCATTTCTTTAGGATGGAAATATCCTTTTTTAGGTTTTAGCGTTCCTATCGTGATGTTAGGAGCTGTAAGTTTTGGGTTTTTTAAGAATAGATACTTTTGCGGTCATTTGTGTCCAAGAGGTTCTTTTTTTGACCATTGGATTTCTCTTATCAGCCGGAAGAAAAGGATTCCCCGGTGGCTGTTTTCTTCTCTCTTTCGCTGGACGGTTTTGTTTTTTTTGATGGGATTTATGGGCTTTCGGTTGTTTTTCGCTACGGATCTTTATTCTGTTGGCCGTGTTTTTTGGATGATGTGTGCTGTGACAACAGGTATAGGAATCTTTTTTGGAATTTGGATCCATCCACGAATGTGGTGTTCTTTTTGTCCTATAGGTACTTTGCAAAAAATATTTTCATCTAAAAAAACTTTTTTAACTTTGGACACAGTGAAGTGCAAGTCTTGCCGTTTGTGCGAGAAGAAATGTCCTTTACAGTTACCTATTATCGATAAAGGAAAAGAGGGTCTAAAAATAGTTTTACCCGACTGCATGAGATGCGAAAAATGCATTCACGCATGTTCTGTGCGTGCGATTTCAGGAAAAAATAATGCCAATTTTCCAAAGTAGAAAATTGGCATATTTTTTAGTTTGTGTGTGCTAAGAATTCGCAAACCAGAGGGAGGTTAATAACGAGAGGAAGGGGTACTTGATCGTGCGCTGGAACAGCGACGAGGGTTCCTGAACACTTGTCATCTGATAAAGATAGATAAGCGGGTAGATCCCGAAAGTTATCCCCTTGGGAAGCTTGTATAATTTTCATCCCTTTAGACTTTTCTTTAAGAGAAATTGTCATTCCTGGCTTTACTTGGAAAGAGCGTCGGTCCACTTTTTTTCCATTAACGAGGATATGACCATGGGATACTAGCTGTTGGGCTGCAAAGATGGTAGATCCAAATCGTAATCTATATACGATATTATCTAGACGGCACTCTAGCAGTTCAAGAAAGACATGGGAGGTGTTACCCTTTTTTCTTTCCGCTTCTTTATAAGCATTGACTAGTTGTTTTTGAGTTAACATGCCGTAAACTGCACGTAATTTTTGCTTTTCTTCAAGTTGCAAACCAAAATCGGATTTTTTCTTTTTCTTGGTTCCATGCATGCCGGGGGGGTTGCTTTTATGTAAAAGAGGGTTTCTTGCTCGGCCAAAGATATTAACTCCAAATCGTCGGGCAATACGATTTTTCGGACCTGTATAACGAATCATTGTTTCTCCAAAAATTTAAACAGTAAATAAAGACATGGTACTTGAGATGAGATTTTTGGACAAGAAGTCCGATAGGTCAATGCGAAGAAATTTGTTCATCATGTTAATATAGAGTAAGTTAACTGATAGGAATTTTTTTCCTTACTTTGGGAAAATTTTTCCAACTCTTACGATCCGGTCATCGGAGGATTCTCTTCATCTTGAATTTTTATTAGTTCTTCTGCGGCAGATTTTAAAGTGGTTAATCCATCGGTAAACCCCAGTTGTCTGGCGAGGGTGTCTATGGATTGGAGTTCGGCTAGAAGTTGATCGTTAAAAGACTCTAATTGGGCTATTTTTTGTATTAATTCTTTTTGGTCCATGAGATTTCTCCTTGTTTTCATATTTATTATTTGCAAGAATCGTGCCAACATCTTATAGATTTGTTAAAATTATGAAATCTTTGTTTACTTTGTTCATTTTATTGATTACAAATGCTTTTACTGTTTTCCGTGTTGACCCTTCCGAAAAGAAGGGATTTTGTTCCCTCTATTTTTTCTATATCCCTAAGACTCTCCAACCGAATGCTACCTTGCTAGTTATCCCTAATAATACGGGTTTTTGTCAGGATGATAGTCAAGTTCATATTCAATCGGCGAAAAGAACGTTACAGAAATATCGTTCTTTGGCTGATTCTTTACAGGTAATCCTTCTATGTCCGGCATTTCCAAGGCCAAAAAGTTCTTCGAATGTCTATACCCATGCTTTGGCTCGAGCCGTTTTTACTGTGGAAGAGAAAGCCTTACAAAGGCTGGATCTTCAACTGATAGCTATGATAGAAGATTTGGAGGCAAGGTTGAAGGCTAGAAAAATTTCTATAGATAAAAAGGTATTGTTATTGGGCTTTTCTGCTTCCGGAATGTTTGTAAATCGTTTTGTTTTTCTGCATCCTGACTGGGTAAAGGGGGCGGTTATCGGATCTCCCGGGGGATGGCCTCTGATGCCTCTCGCCACGTATAAAAATGAAAAGCTGACCTATCCCGTAGGCGTTTTTGATATGAAGTTACTAACCGGTACAGAATTTTTAATAAAAAAAGTGCAAGAAGTTCCTCTCTTTTTTTTCTTGGGTTCTCAAGATAGGAACGACTCCGTCACTTTTTCTGATAGTTATACGTTGGAGCAAAGAAAACAGATTTTTTATCTTTTTGGAAAAACCCCTCAAGAGAGATGGTTTCAATCTCAGCTATTGTGTCAACAGCTTTTACCCCTTGCGAATTTTCGATTGTATGATGGGATCGGACATGAAATTTCTGACCAAATGAAGAAAGATATTGAATTTTTTTTCTGTTCTCTCTTGGCAGAAAAACCTTTTTTCTCTTATTCTAAATTCAGTAACTTATTGAAAAGTAAAAAGCTTAGAAAAAAATAAGCTACAAAGAAATGTTTTTTGTGTTTATGATTAAGTTTTGCATTATTACCAATGATGAGGTTTTCAAATGAAACAAATTTTTAAAAGCAAACTCCTTTTAGTAGGAGGTTCGTTGATTCTTTTTTGTGCATGTAATCCTGAAAAAAAAGAGGAAGCCAAGAAAGAAGATGTGTCTATTTCAAAAGAAGCTGTAGTTGAGCAACAAGAAGTGGTACAAGCCCCTTCAGTAGAAGTTACACCTGCTCCAGTTGTAGCTGAAGTTGTAAAAGAAGAAGTGGTAGTTAATGAGCCAGCTCTTCCCGTTCCTGCAGAAACTCCAGCTGTTGAAGCTGTAGTTCCAGCTGTTGAACCTGTTCAAGAAGTTGCAGCCCCAGCTGTACAATCAGAAGCTGTCGTCCCAGCTCCAGTAGTTCAACAAGAAAAATCCAGTTCAAATGTAGAGCCATCTGATCAACCGCAAACAGATGATGATGAAGAGGAAGAAGAAACTCCTCCAGAAGGAGAATCTGTTAAAGCACCTATTCCTGCTCCAGAACCTATTGCTCAGAGCGCAATTCTTAAGTAAGACTTAAGTAATTCTTTTTTTTTGGCGAAGGATTTTTTCCTTCGCCTTTTTCTTTTCTTTTCTATATAATACCTTCTAATATTTACAAAAATGTGTAGTTTATGAGTATAACACGTTATAGACCGTTAACGAGTTCTTTGGATTTAAAAGAAATAGAAAGTTGTCTGGATCAGATTTATTTGGATATTCAGAATATGAAAGCTGATTTTAATCATCGTTCTGAGTTGAGTAGGGCTACCTCTTCTTATGAAGGAAGGATATCTCCTGCCTTTGTCTTTAGAAAGATGTCTCAGATGACTTGTGTACAACAAGAATGTCGTTATTGGGAAAAGATTATTGGGCCTCAAAACAGAGAATATATAAGTAGTACTCAGACTTCTCAACCATCAGAAAATATGGAAACAGTAGTAAACTCTCGTGTTTCGATAAGAAAGTCTTGCTCGGTTCCTATAGGTATGCAAATCGAAGGACCACAGTTAAATCAGGAAGAGGATTTTGTTTATCGTAGTTTCCAAATTATGATTGCTAACTACACAGAGGGTTTTATTAAGATATTAGCACAGGTTCAAAATGATTATGAGATGCAAATCCAGCAAGAGCGGAAAGCCGCAAGACAACGAGAAGAGAAATTAGTAAAAATCTGGACAGAAAAGAGTGGTCAATTTATTGAAATGTGTAAAAGATCTTCTGAAAAATTTTAGGGTTATTCAGTCTTGGGTGATATGTAGAGCTTTTTCAGTCGGATGGCTCTGGAGTAGAATTTTTTTTTCCCCTTTAAGAAATGTGTGTTTTTTGGTACTCTCTTTTGTGGCTTTTCTAAAAAAAAATAATTAGAGGGATATATGAGTTATCCGGTCAGTGGTAGTGGATTAGCGAGTAAATCTTTATCCATTTCTCCTAAAAGGGATCTCTTTGCAAACGAAAAAAAACAAAGAAGTTGTTCTTTTTCACAGGAAAGGATAGACGCCTTAGGTCAAGAATTGATGGGAAATCTTTCTTTCGTGCAGAGTATGATAAATCCATCCAAAAAAGAAAATTCTATTTCTTTATTGTCTACTTCGGCTCCAGCGTCTTCTCCTATTACAGGACATATGGGAAGATTTGGAATAAGTAAATGTCCACCTTATCCAGAGGTAACTTCGCCTCCCGGGTCTCCACCAATCAAGTTTTGCCCTCCTTTATCTCCACCAACCAAGTTTCACCCTCCTTTATCTCCACCAACCAAGTTTCACCCTCCTTTGGAAGAAAATTTTCCTGAATTATTTAGAAGCTCTCCTATGAGGGAAAGATCACCACCTAAGGTGGCATTACAAGTTGTTAAAGGAATTGGATTAAGTTCGTTACAAACGCTTCAGAAGATTCGTGCGGTTAGTGAGGAAAGGTTAGCGGAGAAGAGTCTAGAACGAATAAAAGAAAAGAAAAAAATTGAAGAGAACAATCTCTTTGTAACTTCTTTATTTCGAAAAATGGAACTCGCTTGCGGACTGTCATCTCAAATAGACGTTTCTTCGCAATTTTATGGAGTGGTTTCTTTAGCTAAGCGTAATTTTCAAAGTTTTTTTGGTGTATGGCAACAAGACTTCTTGAATCCAAATAAAATTAACATAGTTTCTGAGAAAACGGATACGGAGATTCTTAGACTTTTACAAGTCGCTGCCAAGTTGTTGATGGTTTTTGTTGATGTGGATGGAACGTTGATAAGTAAAATGATTAGTGTATCTCAAGTCCCTTTGTACAATGGAGAAGATAGTTTGGCCCTTAGAAAGATATCGAAAGATCTTCGGGATGGTTTTGGATGTCATACCGTTATTCTTACAGGAAACCCAAATCCGAAAATTGTTACCCGAATTGCTTCTGTTGCACAAGTTCCTTTCGAAGTCGGTGTAAAAGATAAAATGAAAACTGCCCTAGAATATTTTGATAGATTTCAGATTTCTTCGCAGCGTTTAACGTTTAGAGAAAAATGTTATTTTATGTGTGCTATTGGAGATGACAAAATCAATGAAGAGCAGCTGATGCGTTTTGTTTCCCTGCCCGTATGTCCTTCTAGTGTTCGCCCCGAAATGTTAGATTTATGTAGTATCGTTACCCCCCATGAAGGAGGTAATGGCGCTGTTCGTGATTTGCTGGAATTTGTTATCTTTGCAAAAATCCATAGATCAGAGCTGCTAGGTCCTGAGACAATTTTACCCGTTTCTACCCAGTCATATGCATCAAAAAAATGAAATCTTTTCACCATAAAAAAAGGTCAAGAATTTTTTCTTGACCTTTCATAAAATTAAATTTTGTAATTATTAACGCTTTTCACCATAAAGATCGGCAATCATTTTGTCTCGAAGTTCCATCATCTGAAATTTGTTTAATGAAACGGAAAGACCTTTATAGAACCACTGGGTTTGTGAGGTTTCTGCTTCATGGAATAGAGCCTTCCCATGCATCACATTGTGAATCCAAGGAATTTCTGCAGTAATTTGGCCGGAAGCATCATAATGCTTCTCCATTCCATGCTTTTCTCCGTATACAAAAGGGATTTCTTCCGTTTTCTTGCCATTGTGAAATAAGATTTTTAATCCATGAAGCGTTCCATGGTCCCACTGAAGCTCGAGAACAGGAAGCCCGGAAGAAGCATAGGTTTTTTGCTTCCCATGAAGTTGCCAATTGTCAAAAGGAGATTCCGATTGAACGGCTCCATTGGAATGATAGGCTAGACGAAAAATCAATTGTCCATTTTCTACCGTATCTCGACAAAGAAGATTTCCTTCTCGATTCCTCTTAACCCGAATTCCCTTCCCATTTTCAACAACACTCTCTTTTTCGTTATTAGGGGTGAAATACTCTCCCTTTACCAGATTATCATTTTCATATTCTTCCATACACATCGGAGTTCCTACTTTATCCCATAACGAGATCACTTTCCGATTGTCAAATTCATAAGCCGTTTCTCGACAAGGAATTCCTTCTTCATCATTTTCTACGGTTTTAATTAGTGTTCCTTCATCATAAAACTCGATTTTCTGCACCAGTGTACTTTTAGGATAGGTATATGATGTTGATCCGTGTAGCGTACCATTAACATAGTTGTGAGTGACTATGGACCCATTGTCCAACTCGGTAATGATTTGTCCTTCTTTTTTTTGTTCCCAATCATTTTTTGTTATAGGAAAACCATATTTATGAACAAACTTTTGAGAAACGACAGTTGACTTTTCTTCTGTATTTTGACAAGAACAGAGGGCAATACATGCCATCAGTATCCACAATCCTTGTTTCATGAAAAACCTCCAAAATGATTGATTGTATTGTACGTCATGATCTTATGGATTTCAAATATTTTTCGATTTCCATTGTTATTTTAGCATGTTCTTTTTCTACTTCTTCAAATGTAAGCGTTTTGCAATTGTCTCGATAAACAAATCGGAAAGTAACGTTTTTTTCTTGTAAGGATTTTTCATAGATATCAAGCAAAAATACCGTTTCTAAAACCGAAGAAGGGGTCTTTTTTACAGCATCAAAAAAAGCTTCTATCGGTACATTTTGTTCCCAAGCAAGAGTCCAGTCCCTCTCCGTTGCCGGAAATTGAGGAAGAGGTTTAAAAGTCACATGAGATTTTTTTTCTTTATAAAGAAGTTCACTGTTCAATTCTGCAAAAAAGACTTTGTCTTTAATGTCATATGAAGACAAAAGGTCGGGATTCACAGCGCCACAAATTCCTAAAGAAGTATCTCCCACTTGAATAGAGGCTTGTAAGCCCTCTTGAAAAGAGAGATGAGAAGAAGGAATCCAGTGATAAGAGGTAATACCTAGAGAACAAAAGAGATTTTCTAAAATCCCTTTTAAATCAAAAAAGTCCACAGCTATAGGCTTAGGTTCCCAATGATAGGGATGATTTTTCCCTTTTATGAGAACAGCTATCGAAGATGTTTCTACAAATTGTTTCCCTTCTTTGCTATATACTTGCCCAAGTTCGAAAGAAAATAGGTCTTCATTTTTTTTATCTTGATTGTTTTTTACAACAACAAGGAAGGAAGGTAATAGAGATGGGCGCAAAATAGAATAATCGATCGATTTACTTTGTAAAACTTCTATTTTTTTCTCAGGTTGAATGAAAAGATCAATGTGTTTTGAACTTATGAGATCCGGTGTTATCCATTCTTGGAGCTCTGCTTGAACGAGTTTTGATCGAATCTTTTCATTCCAGAGATATTGAGAACCGTCCGGTATCAAAGAAGT
The DNA here is from genome assembly GCA_037129625.1 of Chlamydiota bacterium. Classification (GTDB taxonomy): domain Bacteria; phylum Chlamydiota; class Chlamydiia; order Chlamydiales; family SM23-39; genus JBAXUO01. The sequence continues at coordinate 3,321 of JBAXUO010000008.1, read as the reverse complement.
TGTGCAAAGAGGGACCTTAGCTTCAAAATGATTGTATCCATAGATACGAGCCACTTCTTCTACGAGATCAATTTCGCTTAAGATATCATGTCGATAGGCAGGAACCGATACTTTTATCTTTTCTTTTTCTCTCTCTTGGATAGAAAAACCTAACCGCTCAAAAATAGATTCTACTTCACCTAAACTAAAAGGGTGACCAAGTAATTTTTTTATTCTTTCTAAACGGCAGATAATTTCTTTGGGAAGAAAAGGCTTTTCTTCTTTTTGTACGATCCCTTCAAAGACATCCCCACCACAGAGGGTTTGAATCAAAGCAGCCGCTCGATCTAAAGCATAAGAAATTCCATTCGGATCAACCCCTTTTTCAAAACGAAGACTGCTATCGGAACGAAGTTGCACTTTTTTTGAACCTTTACGAATGATCATAGGATCAAAAAAGGCCCCTTCTAAAAGAATCTGACAAGTAGAGCTTTGGATGGAAGTCTCCAGGCCTCCCATAATACCGGCAATGGCAATGGGTTTTTTTCCATCGGTAATAAGAAGAACACCAGCGGGAAGATTCCTTTCTTCTTCATCGAGCGTGGTGATTTTTTCATTTTCTCGACTTAGCCTAACAGCAATTTCGTTTGAAGATAACTTTTCGAAATCAAATCCGTGCATGGGGATTCCACATTCGATCATAGTGTAGTTAATCGCATCTACGATTGCATTGATGGATCGAATTCCTATACTTTCTAAGGTGTTTTTTAGCCAAAAAGGGGAGGGCTGTACATTTACATTTTTGAGCAGACGGCAACAGTATTTTGGACAGTGCTTACTATTTTCGATCGAAATATGAACCTCTTTTTCCGTTGGTTTTCCATTTTCTTGTAAAAAGAAAGGGGGAATACGAAGCGGTTTTTGGGTTAAAGCACTAAGTTCTCTTGCGATTCCAAGAGCACTTAAGCAATGTCCAAGATTGGGTGTTAATGAAATTTCAAAAACAGTGTCTAAAAAAAGCTTTGAAATAGATTCTCCCAGTTGGAACTCTTGGGGAAGATCTAAAATCCCATCTTGATCATGGGGTAATTGAAGTTCTTTTGCAGAGCATAACATACCGAAGGATTCGACACCTCTTAGGGAGGCTTTTTTAATAGTGTAGGGTTTCTTTTGTTCATCCAATAATGTGGATCCAATAGGGGCTAAGGCTACTTTCATTCCCTCTTTGCAGTTAGGGGCTCCACATACAATTTGGAGATGTTTATTTCCATCAAAAACGGTAGCTATTTTTAATTTGTCTGCAGAGGGGTGAGGGGAGATTTTTTCTACTATGCCAACAATTACATCGATGGAAAAAGAGGGCTCTTCGTTTTCTATCCCATCCACCTCTAATCCGGCCAGGGTAAGTTTGTTTGCGATTTCTTTTGGGGAGAGCTCTATTTCTACATATTGTTTGATAAGTGAAAGGGGGAGTTTCATAAAAGAACCTTTTTTTTTCTTATCGGTTATTATAGAGGAAAAAGGGTTTTCTTGCGTTCATTTTTTATATCTTCTGCTAGTAAAAATATCTTTTTTTTTCTACATTTTACGTAGACGGAGGCATCGGAATGGAGCATTGGGAGCGTAAAACTCGAATTCTTACACAGGTTTTAATTTTTAGCGGGGCTGTGAATATAGGCCTTCTTTCTACTTTTTTCTATTTTGTTTTAAAGGATAAACAAATTGTCCCTTTAGAAAAAATGGAGCCCAAAGTAGTAAAAAAAGAGATCACGAAGCAAGAGCTTTTTTCTCTGTATTCTTCTATGTCATTTCGAGAACTTTTAACCCTTTTAATAAATAAAGAACACATAGAAGACGGATATCTAAAAAGAGATTTAGCTTTAGGCTTTTTGACTCAATATCATCATTTTGATTTGATCAAAGCGATAGGCAATCGGGCCATTCAGAAACGGAAGATTTCTTTCGGCAAAGAAAAAGATTCGGGTTCCCTTATCATTTTTGCAGGTCTTTTAGATGAGGACTATGAAGCGGTTCTCCGTTATGCTTATACAGAAAAATGGCCTTATACTGCAGAAGGAATCTTTTCTTTGATTCAAAAAAGTACCAAGCCACGAGATCCTACGCTAGAGCAAGCCTTTTTTTTAACTTCTGAGTTTCAAAATATTCAATCTTTATTCGGATTGGAAATTCAAAATGAGGTTTTACTCGATCTTTTGAGCGAAGGAAAATGGGAAGTGATAACTTCATTTTTTACAGCCTCTAAGGAAAAGGAGCTAATGCTTGAAGAGAAACGAAGATCCTTTTTACATAAATATCTCGATCAAAATTCCTCTATGGCAGCGAAGCTTTTTTTGCAGACCGATTTTTTGTATGTGTTAAAAAAATTCGATGATCAACAAATTCTTTCTCTTCTAAATCTGCTACAAGAAAAAAATGAACCTGTGCAACAACTCTGTCTCGAATTAATCAAAAGTCCAAGAAGTGATGTGGTTTGGAAAAAAAGTGCGGAAAAACTCTTTGTTTTCGCAAAGGAACCTTTTCCTGAAAAGTATAATCAAGAAGATGTTGTGGCTCATTTTTTTCCTAAAATGAAAGGAAGTAAAAAATCGACTCCTTTGAAAGATATCGCGTGGGGAAAGGAACACCCAAATCACTCTTTATACTTAGTAAAAGATGGGGATAGTTTGTGGAAGATTGCGCGGGCTCATAAAATAGAAATGGATGAGATCATTCGAGTCAATGATCTTAAAAATGATAAAATTCGTCCCGGAAAAAAAATTCTTTTACCAAAAAAGAAAACAAAAACACATTAGTCTACAGGGTCATAGCCTCCAGGATGGAAGGGATGGCATTTACAGATTCTTTTGCAGGATCGGAATATTCCCTTGCAGACACCATGTTTTTGTATCGATTCTTTGGCATATTCAGAGCAAGTCGGATAAAAACGGCAACAATTTCCAAGCAACGGGCTAATTGTCCATTGATAACATTGAATGAAAAAACAAATAACTTTCTTCAATTTTTTCTTTTAGTATGTTAGTCTTCATTCATTATAGCGGAAGAGGGCTTTTCTATGTTTTGGAATTTCTTTTTGAAAAAGAGGTTGTTAACTATTTTTTTTTGTATACATGGACCTTTACTAGGATATGGAGTTATGGATCAGGGATTTTCTGAATTTTTAGAGTCTTTTGTTGAAAAAGCATCGCAGAAAGAAAAGCAGATGAATCAAGCTTCTTGGATTTTGGAGACCACCGGGTCTTCGGATGCCGCCAGTTTGGCCGGTAGTTTGCGAGGAGAGTATTTACAGCTATATTCTGATAAAGATACCTATCAAAAATTACT
>JBAXUO010000079.1:0-7179 GCA_037129625.1 Chlamydiota bacterium | reverse complement strand
GCCCTTCAATTCTTAGTTTCTCGATCCTCTAAAAGCTTTTGCAAATCATCTTCATGGGTAATTTCATCTTTCAAAATATGCAAAACCAGATGCGCAGTGATGATGTCTTTATCCTTACATAGCTCGAAAAGTTTTTTGTACACTTCAATAGCACATCTTTCCCCTTTGATATTCTGCTGTAAAATAGCGATTTCTGATGGATTGGTTGGAGCTTCATAACCACAATTGGTCTTCTTATACCATTCTTCAGGCTTTAAAATAGGAGTTCCATCCAACTGAAGAATTCTTTCTACTAACATATTCGCATGTTTAAGCTCTTCCCCGGCATGCTCTTCTAACTCTGCAGCCACGACTTGACTTGTGAGCCCCCTAACCATTTTAGCGCCTATCCAATACTGATAATAAGCTAACCACTCATCTGCGAGAGCCTTATTCAAAAGCTCTATCACTTCTTGTATCTTCATAGTAACCATCTCTTTACCTTTAGAACCCATATAAAATCTCCTTTTTAAAGTAACTTTTTTATACAGTATAAGATCACAATAGCCCAAGTCAAGATGAAAAAAAGTCACGCTTCTACAACCTTTGAAAGAATATATGAAGAGGTGAAAAAAATCCCTATAGGGAAAACTGCAACATATGGGGAGATAGCAAAAAAAGTAAACACTTCTCCGAGGATAATTGGATTTGCGCTACATAAGAATCCGAGTCCCGAAAAAATCCCCTGTCATCGAGTTGTTTTTAAAGATGGCAGATGTTCTAACGGATATGCATTCGGAGGAAAAAAGGCCCAAGAAGAAAAATTGAAAAAAGAAAAAGCGCTTTTTACTCAAGGCAACTAAAAAAATCTACCACTTATTTACATGTACCTTTGCTGGATCATACCGATTTTCTGCGCTCGGTTTACCGTCAGGATACCCAAGAACTATCAAGGCAAAAGGGACAATTTCTTTGGGAAGATGTAATAGTTTTCGAAAACCCCAGACTCTATCTTCATTGGGATAGACTCCTGTCCATACGCCTCCAAGACCATTTCCGTGAATTGCTAAAAGGATATTTTCGGTAGCTGCGGAACAGCTCTGAACCCAAAGGCCGGGGAACTTCTCAAGCTGCAAATCTCCACATACTAAAATGGACATAGGGGCTTTGACACACATTTTAGCATGAATAGAAAATTTGGGTATTTCGATAAGGAGTTTTTTATCTCGTATCAATAGAAAATGCCAAGGTTGCTCATTCATTGCGGAGGGAGCTGCCATCGCAGCTTTTAAAATACTATCCACCATTTCATTGGGGATAGGTTTATCTAGAAATTGTCTGACACTTCGTCTAGAGAATATTGCTTCCAATGCTTCCATACATCACCATTGATTTTCATGAATTCTTTCTTTATGAAAATGGGCATCTTTCAACGTTTTTTCGAAAGGGTAGCCTAATACAACAAAAGAAAAAGGGATAATAGATGCGGGTAGTTGTAAAAGGGTTCTAACGCCACCCATTACATCTTCGATCGGATATACAGCTGTCCAAACCGAGCCAAGCCCTTTAGCATGAGCTGCAATCAAAATATTTTGTGTCGCTGCTGAGCAATCTTGCATCCAAAAAGAAGGGGCTTCTGCGGCCCCGAGATCTCCACAAACCAAAATACCAAGAGGGGCTTTAACGCACATGGAAGCCTTTGGACTTATTTGTGCCATTTTTTGCAAAATCTCTTTTTCTTGTATTACAACAAACTGCCAGCTTTGTTGATTATAAGCAGATGGGGCGCTCATGGCGGCTCTAAGGAGGTCTTGAATCATTTCTTTCGAGATGGGTTGATCCGTATATTTTCGAATGCTTTTTCTTGAGCTCAAAGCTTCTAGGATATCCATATTATACTCCAGTGCGATTACTGATCTTTCAGAGTAGAGAATGGATCAGATGTTGTAAAGCAAGAAATGTGTGAAATTTCCAATCCATCCTTAGGGTCAGAAACCATAGAAAATTAATACATAGTTTCACCAAATTTACTTATTTAAAAAAAAAGCTTACCACTCTGTTTTTTAACTAAACTTTTGATTTGTAGCATGTTACGCTTATAGATAAATTAATACATATATACTAATTCATTAAAACAAATTAAATTTGATGATCATTATTTTAAAAAATCTTAAAAATCGATACAATCATTGCCCGACAAAAACAGGAGCTTTTATATGTCTTCGACTTCTTTTCCTCAATTAGCCATATCAGCCAATAATCCTCCCCAAGAGGAACTGTTTATTTCTGCCAATCCCACCTCAGAGCCAGAAGAAAATTCCCCTCACACTCATGAACTGATTTCCGACGTTCGGGAGAACGTAGTCAATATGTACCAAACGGCCTTAGATGTAGGAACTGTGGTTTTAGATTTTTTGGGATTTCCCGCGCAAGCTATTCGAAAAGCAGGCGAAACGGTGGAAAGGGTGGATGATTTTTTGGAGAAAGTGGAAGTCACAGCGGAAAATGCCTCTGATGGAAGTATTTCTCACATGGATGTGAAAGAGGTAACGAATGCTACTATTGACGTCGCGGGAAAGACCATTTCAGATACCATTGCGCACGCTTTTGTCATAGGAGCTGTCACAGCAGCGACCGGAGGAAATGTGGAGTTGGGAGTGCTGGGCGATATGGCCGTTTCTAAACTCTCCATACAGGGCGGAGACATCATTTATGAATATGCATGGAAACCTGCCCAAGAAAATGCTCCTCGAGTTGTGGTCAGAATTCCTGAAGCTATTCACGATTCCCTAGAAACGACAGCAGAGGTTATAAGAAACGAGGGAGAGAGAGGGGAAAGATTAGCGCAGCAAAACAAAGATTTTTTGCAGAATTTAACTAACCGATATTTGGAGGCCTTCAAGCCAAAAGATCAAACTCGTCCCTTCACCGAAACAGATTTGACTATGACTGAACGAGAGCTTCTTACTAAACAAGATCCGTCGATATTTATGAATCTCGAAGATACCCATTTACCATCCACTACAAGTAGTGGTTCTTCGACAACTACATCTTCGACGAGTAGCTCGACTTCCTCCAATCCGACTTCTGTGCCCTCGCAGCCCAATTCTTCCAAGAAAAGGCCTGCGGAAAATGACCCTGCCAAAAATAGTAAGATGCGTTTGGAACCCGAGGAAAAAACAGAAAAAAATTTGACAGGGCCCTCTATTGTTGAACAGATCAATAAGAATCTCGAAAAAGAGAAACAAGAAAAAACTCCTGTGATGCAGAAGCCCCCAGAGCCTCGCATTGCGGATTCCTTTTATGTAGATATTAAACCTGCGGGTTCACGAAAGGTTCCTTACGGACTGAATCCGGTCGAGTCAATGATAATAGAAGAATCTTTAAAAGGACCTGGAAAAGGGTCCCAGAAAGACCGAATCATATATGAAAAAAACCTTTTAAATCAAATCGAAAAAGACACCAAAAATCATCCCGATGATGTAATCCTTTTTCATCCCGATGACAGCCTTAATGGAATCGAACATTCGCCTCGGCTCAAAGAGGGAACCATGAAAATTAATGGGAAAGAATGCCGAATTTTAGTCTGGGAATATGCGCAAAAGGGCGGGCACAAGGCCCTGTATACCCTAGCAGGAGGTTCAGAGGAAATTATTCCTTTTCTATCCGAAAGTAAGGACGAAAAATGGCCTTCCAGAGTCAGGTCCCATTGCAAAGATGCAAGAAAAGAAGCCTTCAATAAAATGCTCGACGAAATGAAAGAGAAAGGGGAAACCTTTTTTAAGAAGGAAGATCTTTCGCCTTCTTCTCCATCGCCAGATCCAAAGGCTCTCGTGGAATCAAAAGGGCCTTCTACCTCTAGTTCAAAAAAGGAGGTTTCATTTTCTACGCCAACCGAAAGGGAGTTTTTTGCATCTCAAGCAGCCAAAAGCTCTGTCCTCGCGTCTGCTGCGAAAGTAGTTCGGGAATCGGCCCAATTTTCTCATAGGGAAGGGGTTTCTTCTTCGGTGAATCCATTAGTTCCTTTAGCTGTAAGAGAATCGATGGCTCGGAAGGCCGCAGCCCTTCTTCTTCCCAACCCAAACGTCCCAAGGACACCTTCTCACACTCAATTAGAAACCCTTCAAAAAATGGCTCCGCATCAAAAAGAGCATACAGTTCCTTCTTTTGTAGAGCCTCCAGCGGCGCAGAAGATTCGCTCTACCATGGCTGAAAAAGTGGCCTGCCAAATCCTCCAGCCATCACAACTAGGGGGACCCAAAAAGCAAGAAGAGTCTTCCGCTCTTCAAAGAGGAGTCACTAAGGTGGTTAACGTGGGAAAAGCGGTTGGAGTCGGAGTGGCAGCCACAGTGTCTAGCTTTGCTTCGGGTCTTGTGGGAGTACATACGGCAGCCACCGCCTTTGGAGCTGCTTCTACCGCAGCTACCACTACGACTTTGGCTAGTGGGGTTACCATTTTAGGAGGAGCCTCTTCGACAGGAGTGGCTGCTACTGCGGCTACCAGTGTAGCGGCTATTGTCCTTAGCCCTTGGGTGATCGGAGGGTTGGCTATTAGTGCCTTGGGTCTCGGAGGGTGGGTGACATACTCATGGCTCAAAGGAAGCAAAGAAGAGAAAAAATAGATTTTCTTTCTTAATCCCTGTAAAAAAAGGGGATTCCTTTTAACGCTTAAGAAAAGGAACCCCCTACAAGGGATGGACAGCAAGATGTCAACAGATGATGAATTAGAAAAGCTTATGAAGAATATATAAAGAACGTCTTTGGTATGCCTATATCTCCATTTTAATTTTATTATAAGTTTATATTAAATGTTATATTATAATTAAACGCAACTGCTCATAAAATTGGTTAGCTTTTTTTTAAAACGTCCGCTTTCCGTTAAGTAAAAACGTCCGCTTTATAGCAATCATAAGTTGTTGATAACCAAAGAGGAGAAGACTTAATGAGGAAACGTATGTCGATGAATACAAATGATTTAAATAGATTGAAAATTTTAGCTAAAATTAAAGAGGGTCATTTAAAACTGTTAACGTTTTTTAAAGCATCCTCTTTAATTAAAAAATGTTAAGAAATTAATTTTAATTAGTAGCTTTTTAATTAACATTTGTAGTAAAATTAGTATTAGTTTCGTAAAAAATTATTACAATATAAAGATATGTCAACAAGTAATACGACTACTACCGTTAACAATAACTCACACGCTTATAGAATTCTATTCGATGAATTCACAATCGCCGAGACACCTCAAGATTATAACCCTCAGATATATAACATGTTTTTCGAAAAAGTACACCCAAATGAACAAGATCACCTATTTTACATAGGCGACCCTCATAACAAACCCCATTCCCAAAAATGTTTCGAAGAACACCTAACCGATCGCGAATTCCTTGTTAAAAAAGAATTTCCGGACACTCATCCCAAAGCTCCCAATCTACCTTTTATTTCCACAAAACTATCTCCAGATACTCACCTTTTCTTTCTAGGCGATTATATGCATAGAGGCGCCCCCAATGATTGCGATCTTTCTTTCTTCCTTCACATTCTCCAACTAAAAATGCAAAACCGAGAACAAATTCATCTTTGCAAAGGCAACCATGAAAGTATTTCTCTGTGCACCCAGCCTTGCTATTCTTCTCCATCTATGCAAAGCATTCAAAATGATCCGCTTCTCCGAAAATCCTTACATCAACTCTTTGAAAACGCCCTTCCCTCCCTGTTTGCTATCACTAAAAAAGAGGATCATCATTCTTGTATCTTGGCTTTGCATGGCCTTCCGGAGCTTGATCTAACCTCCTGGCTACCCGCATGGCTAGCCACAACGGGACAATACTTTTTCTTCCCTAAAAACCTCCCTATTTCCCTTCCACCCTCAGCTATACAATTATTAGAAGGCCTCCTTAGCACTCGAGAACTGGCTCCTTTTTCTCCACAAGAATTGAGCCTACTACTTCCAGAATTCGAAAAATTCCTAGAATCAAAAGATGAAAGTCTAACTATCTGCAAAAATGAAACGATTCATATCGTTTCGAGAAAAATCATTAAAAAACTCTGGCCTATCCTCTATCTAGAAAATCTCTTCAACACCCCTTATCCAGTTTTACCGGCAGAAACACCAGTACCCTTACGTTTCGCCCTTCAAAAAGAAAGGGATACAGGAAATGGCCTAACCCATTGGGGAAGACCCGGAACCACCGATTGTAATGGAGACACAGGACCTCTCGTTTCATCCTCAACACTTGAGGCTTTAAAAAAACTTGCAAAACTCTTAGGGTTAGATTTCAATGTTATTAGAGGTCATGATCACGTTCTTAGCTCCACTCAAAAGTTTATATACACTGTTTCAGCCTCCCCGACTCTTAATACAGATGAAGAACATGCAATATTACACCTTCGTGTAACGACCCCCCATCCAGACGAATGGAGTTCAAAAATTTTAGTAAGACCCCAATCCCAAACCGGATTCACAAAGGAAAAACACGGCCTACCACTTAGACACTTACACACACTTATATCACCACCCGCTAGGGCTCAAACACCTTCAGAAGAAACACCCCCCCCTCAAGCCTTTTCTATACCCCTATTCCCCTCACCACCAGAATTCATTCCCATGCTCCCGCCTTCTGTTACCTCATTATCTAGACAAAGATCTATATCCTCTTTGACCTCAGAATCCTCTACTATTCCCACCCCCCTCTTTAACACTCCATCTCCACATGAACCCACACCGTCAACTACCTTACCGAATCTTCCACAAAACTCTACACCTGCACCGCAAATCTCAGAAACTTCTTCTATTTCCCTAGCCCCCTTTACTTCTCCATCCCCACAAAAATCTATGCCGGCTACGACCCCACCCGTCTCCTTACCTTCATTTTCTTTAGCATCCACACTAAATACTGCTTCCTTTCAAAATTTCTGTTCAGAATCCCCATCCCCTGCTGCAGTATTACCTATAGAGTTCACATTTCCACCACCTGAAGATACATCCATCGACGAAGAGGAAGAAGAAGAAAACCCGTTTTCTTTTCTCTCAAACACCTCTATGCCGCACACTTCACAAAATACCAACCATTCATTAGCAAACTCGAAGCCTACAACATCTTTTTCTTTATCTGATTGGCTCCAAGACAATCCTCACAAATCCAAATTTAAAAGAAGACCGCCCGTTTCTCATAATTTTTCATCTGCAATTCCAAC
>JBAXUO010000078.1:0-7189 GCA_037129625.1 Chlamydiota bacterium | reverse complement strand
TTTATAAATTCCTCACGAGAAAACAGCGAAATCTTTAGTTTCGCTGATGAATCGTGCCTTTTTACCCTTGGTTTTCAATGTATTTCCTTACAGTCTCTTCAGAGACTTGTCCTATTGTTGAAACGAAATATCCATCAGCCCAAAATGTTCTCTCTTTCCAGAGCTCCCGTTTGAGGATCATGGGAAATTCTTTCCAAACAGCTACCGTTGATTCTTGTTTGAGTTTCCTGACAATTTGAGTAGGGCTGATTTCGGGTCCTGCATCCACAAGAAGGTGAATAGGATCCTTGTCTATTTCCTAGAGTTGAATGGTGAATTTCGAACTTTGCGAAATCTTAAGAATAGTTGATTTCATGAATACACCAAGTCCTTTTTTTGATAGCAGCTCTTTTCGATATTTGATGGAGAATTTTCTATGCTCTTTAGAGCTGTAAGACAGGACTTCCTTGCAGATATTCTTTGCATAGTTTTAAATTTTGGAAGGGGTTTGAAAGCAATAGTTTTTTCTTCAATGTCCATTAGAATAGCATAGCCGGTAGACATTCTTCCTTTGATAAAAGCTTCTTGATCGTTCCATAGAACTTTGTCATATTTTCTATAGCCCATAATTTTGTGAGTGGGTAATGGCTGCTCGGATCTTTTTCCGGAAGTTTGTTGGTAATTTCCCCGTGGGATCGAAACTTTTTTGTACATATGAGAAGGAAGTTGAATAGAGGATCCTTCATGAAGGCAGATGCAAACGGCATCGATGTAATGCTCTTTTTTTAAACCAAGAAGTTCTCGTTTGTACTTTGTCTCATAACCAAAGGTCTCGATGCAGTCCAGACTCTTTTTTAGATAGGCCCCAATAGTCGACACTTGCACTGCATCGGTTGTAGAGACTTTTCGCTTTTTTTGTAGCTTAAGGGATTGTTTTTCAGCTTCCGGGAAATCATGCAACTTATCGTGGCAAGTGTCACATAAAGTAATGAGATTATCGGGAGAGTCAGTTCCTCCATGGGACTTAAAAACAATATGGTGAACATGAAGCTTGGGGTTTTTCGAAACTTGTTTCGTCGAAACGGGTTTCGATTGCAAACATTTTTGGCAAGTATGCCCATCTCTAAATAAAACAAATTGTTTTACGTTATAAAAATCCTTCCGGCTTCCGTTCTGGTAGCCGGTCCCTTCCACTTGGGGATTAGTTATTTTGTGGATATCAAACGATGCTGTTTCGATCACTTCTTGAGATATAGGCAAGATCTTTTTAATAAAAGAGATCTCTTTTAGATGCGAATGAACCTTAGACCTCATTGTAGGCGTTAGCCAGCCCTCTTTTCTCTTTCGATTGTCAAAGCGTTTCTCTCTATATCTACACTTTCTAGATCTTCTGGTTCTTCTATAAGATGCTCTCTCAACCATTTTCTTATGAACATCCTTTCTTGTTTTCACCTCACTTGCATAAAGTATTTTTCCATTGGCTATGGCAGCAAAATCTATTTCTTTAGATCCGGAATCAACACCCATAGTAATAGGTTGACGATAACCTGCAGAGCCATAAAGCAACCGGATTATAAAGGGACATCGGCAAATTACCTTTGCCTTATTATTTTCTAAAAGCTTTTTTGCTCTGCAAGGACTGCAAGGCATCAAAGGCTTTCCTTTTGCATTCACCACATACACTAACATAAAGTGCATCCCTGTGAATAAGGGTTATGCGTATCTCTTAGGCCAAGGAAGCCTTTGAGAGTCCGACCTTCTCTCGAACAGATAATGCAAGGTTTAACAAGACATACACTGCCACTCCTCTCATGACTGTTTAATATATCTTCGCAGGGTTTGGAACTGAGACGGCATGCCAAAGTGCCTATAGATTCTTGCTTATCGTTTACAAACATTTTTTAAGTCCTTCTGTTTGTGCTCTGGTAAAGTTGCTTCCACTATGGAAGCCGCGGAGTCTTTAGCTCCGCGGAGGCTTCACGCGATTACTTGTATCATAGCTCTTCCAGCTAATTTTGGACAAAATATGGGGGCTCTGGTTGGCGCCGCAGGTTTGTTTACACCCGTTCAAAGCACTTTTGATACAGCTTCTTTCATCAATTGGTTTTTTCTAAATGCAAGCTCTTTGATTATTGATAACCCTGTTTTCCAAAACTTATATGAAACTATGGCTTACAGTCTCTTTGGAAAAAAAATGGAGGATCTATCTCTGAGTTCGGCCAAGAATATTAAAAAAAAAACTATTTCCATTGAAAAACCTTTTCCATTCTTTAAAGAAGTTCCAAAACATAACGAGCCAAAGAAAATCTCATGTTGTAGACACATAATGCTTTCTTCTCCTTTCCTCAACAGGTTCATCTACAAGCCGGAGAGTAACTAAAAATGTACAGCTTTAAGATAAGCCATAAACAATAGCCCCACAAAGTGCCTTTTTTAGGTAGGATCCCGGGAATAATATCCCAATTCCCACGGCTTTGATGCTTTTCGGAACATAACCAAAGACCTTCTGTATCTTAAAGGCAATTTTTTCTATTTGAAAGATTGTTTCCAGCGAAAGGCAACGAGAAGCTATCACGTTCCATGTTTTACAGGCTATTTTTGTAGTTAATGGATAAATCAAAGTTTTAGCTTCTTGAAGGTCTTGCCAAAAGAAGGTAAGAGCCTCTTTTGATACAGTCGTTATTTTCTCTATAAGAGAGGCGGCTACCGATCTTGTTGCTAAACTGGTCATAAATTGAGAATAATTTGTATCTCCAAGTCGTTGAAGAAGGGGGAATTCTTCTAAAATGCTAGTTTTTAAGCTGGATAGCTTGATGCTAATAAATGACTTTTTATCTATTTTTGAACCATGTTCGGGGTAGGCGGATTTAGAATTTAAGGAATTTTCTTCTACCAAATACGTGGCTACATCGTTAAAAAAAGAATCAATATCCAAAATATGCAAGAAAGTGTGATCTAGTATATTTTGAAATTCTTCTATTTTTTGGAGTTTGTCTAAAAGATCGAGCTTTCGTATGGATTCTTCTAAAGAAAATTGAGACCCTTCTGTGCTATCTATTTTCAATTGACGGAACTTAGCTTTTGAAAATAGGGTAAATTCACTTCGGTGATTATATAAACTACAAGCGAATCCCGTGGCGATCGTTCCTATTCCTGCTAATCGAAAAAACATAAAATCCCATTTTTAAATTTGTTAAAAACCTTATCATTTTCCTTTTAAAATTTTAAAAAATTCCAAAGAGCAAAGAAACTTTTTGCGGCTATGGCCCCAATTAATGCATTCCCTAGTGTAAGACTTCCTACAAGCGTTGATTCCAAAACACAAAGTAGGGGATAGGGAAACTCTTTTTCAGAGGCATCCGGCCAATCATGCAAAAAAATATGAAGAAAACCAAAAACAGCCCCGACAATAGCTGTCGTTTTTAATGAAGTATTCCAAAAACAGGCAGCGAAAGCTCCACCACCAACGGCACAGATATTGGTTAGTTTTTCTTTCGTGTAAAGACCTCTAACTCCATCCATAATTATCGACATATAAACCTTCTTAATATGTTTTGAATTGGAAAAACTATAAAGAGGGGATGTTTAAAAGAAAATAAAAAAGTAATCGTTAACTCAAAATGGGCCAGTCAATACCCATAGAAGTCTCTCCTCGAATAGCTAAAGAGGCATCTAATTTTTTTTCTAGATTTTTTCCTTCCTGAATAAGTGCATTCACTTCTATGAAATTCTCGATTCCTTCAATCTCTTCCATGAATTTTACAAGAGTATTATTCCATTCGATAGGAGAGGATAAAAGCTTTTGATTTAAGGCTTGATAGATTTTTTTTTCGAGCTCTTCGGCGACTTTTTTTAAAGCTTTTTTTTTGTGATGTAGATCTTCGTTCTTTTTTGCCATATAGCCTCTCATCGATTTCTCAAAGTATTCCATAGTAAAGAATAATAATAGCATATCGATTTTTCTTTTTGAGAAAAATCATCGTTGGGAATTCGATAGATAAGCCCTGATCTATTTTGCCAGTTGATATTAATGGCCGTTCCAATCCTCATGACAAAGGGATAATATTGTTTAACCTTGGAATGGATCGAAGCATTGAATTTTCCATAAGGATACACAAATGTCGATATAGGTTTCTGGAGTTTATCTTCCAAAACTTTTTGTGAGATCACGATTTCTTTTTCGTAATCTACATTTTTTTCAAGCAAGTTTGGGTGAGTGTATGAATGAGAAGCAATAGGAACAAGGCCGCTTTTATTCATCTCTATAATATCTTCCCATGTGCAAAAGGAGGCTTTGCCTATCCATTCTATGGGAACTGCCAATGTGGCTGGAATGTTCCATTTTTGTAAAAGAGGAAAAACTACTGTATAAAAGTCCTTGTATCCGTCATCAAAGGAAAGACAGATTTGGGTTTTTGTTAAAATTAAAGGGTCTCCGGGAGTTACGATCACATACTTTTTTACAAGATATTCAAGGTGCTTTTCAAAAAGGAATGGGTTTTTGATGGAGTGGTATAAAAACGTTATAAGCATTGCGATTTTTGATTGGCTTCAGCTAGTTTTAAATATTTGTAAAAAGTGGTTTGAGCATTATAGAGAGATATAAAAAGACCCTCTTTTCCACCAAAAATACCTTTTTTCCATAAGTAACATTTACAAAATGCAAAGATACAATGACCCAGGGCTATGGAAAAGGAAGACTTTTTTTTGTGGGCATTTTCACTCGCAAATAATGAGGAATAGAGATCCATTTTCTTCAAAAAATCATTCATCGATCGATAGGGATAGTGAAATATCGGATTTCGAAAGGTGTGAACTGGTAAATCGTTTTTTTGAATGCCTTCATGGACCGAAAGGTTGCTAAAAAAGGTTGTTTTACGGTTGTAAAGTCGGATGTGTTTTTCGTTTTGCCATCCACAACAATTTATTTTTTTTCCATTTAGAAAATTCAAAAAAGGAATTTCATATAAAGTATTTTCTCTAAGGGTAGCCTCTGAAATTTCTTCTTGAAGTTCTTTGGAAAGAACTTCATCGCTATCCAAGGCTAAAATCCAATCATGCAATGCTAAAGCGGCTAGTTTATTTCGCATAGGCCCAAACCCAAGGAAAGGAGAAAAGAAAATTTTGACATTAGGAAACTTGGCGGCAATGGACAGAGTTTCATCCGTAGAGCCGGAATCGAGCAAAACCACTTCATTAAAAGATAGAGTGGACTCTAAAACTTTTTGTATCGTTTCTTGAGAGTTTTTTGTGAGAATGGCTATACTAATCATAACTTAGATTCTAGCAAAAAGTCTCCATCTTAGCTAGATGGAAAATTTTTACATTTGATAAATATCAAATTTCTATTAAATATTTTTTTTAATTTTAAAAAATGGTTGACCAAAAAGGGTTTAGGTTTTAAAAGATACCTATTATATAATGTTAAAAGTGGTTTTGGAGATGTATGGTTAAGGATTTTTCTTCTTCTGAAAAAAAAATTTATGATCCGATTCATGGTTTTATACGATTCGATGAATTTGAGAAGGATTTGATTGACAGCCTGCCTTTTCAAAGGTTGCATTATATTCATCAACTGGGAATTGCGTATTTGGTTTATCCCGGAGCGACCCATAGTCGATTTGAACATTCCCTAGGGGTAATGGAACTCTCCTCACAAATTTATGACAAAATTTGTGGAACGGTGCGTCCCGACCTTTTTTCTTTTGTCCCCAGAACCGACTCATTAGAATATGCTTATTGGAAGAAAGTTCTTCGTTTTGCTTCTCTTTGCCATGATGTAGGCCATTTACCTTTTTCCCATGTAGCTGAAGCTGCATTATTGGGAGATTTAGGGCATGAGAAATGGACTTTGAAAATTATTGAAAGTCCATTTTTAGAAAGTGTTTGGGATAAAATTGAAGCGCATCCCTGGTTTGAAGGAACGACGCTGGAAAGAAATTTTAGAGAAGATGTTGCCAAAATTGCAGTTGGAGAGAAGAAATATAATCAGTTGTTTTCCCATGAGAAAAAGAATCCCTTTTCTTCTTGGGAGAAAATTCTTTCTCAAATTATTAATGGGGAATTTTTTGGAGCCGATCGTATCGATTATCTTCTTCGAGATTCTCGTTGTACAGGTATTGCTTATGGTCTTTTTGATTATTTGCAACTGATTGAAACATTGATGATTCTTCCCAGTGTCCATCAAAAAGATACGTTAGAGTTGGGCGTGGATGAAAATGGACTCGACTCCTGTGAGGCTCTTCTTTTAGCAAGGCATTTTATGCATCGAAGGGTCTATCAGTATTCTTCGATTAAAGCTTATAGTTTTCATCTTCGAAGATTTTTACAGATGTTAGCTTCCCAAGGAATGTTTTCCGATGTGCATCAATTTGTTTGCACAAATGATGTCCAGGTAATGGCGTTATTGCAAAAAGCAGCTATGGATATTACTTATCCGGGTCATGATGATGCGAAGAAAATTATGACAAGAAAAAATCGTTTTAAAGCTTTTATTTTACAAGATTTTTTGAAAAAAGAAGACCTTGTAGATTTTCAAAAAAACCATGGAATTGAGTCGCATTTTATCGGTTGGGAGTTTAATGATCCTCTATTGGAAAAAATGGATTTGTCTTTTCCTGTATCTAGAAGACATCTCGTAGTAGAAGAGGCAAGGCAATGCGCTCCACTTTTGGCCAATCTCCCTTCCATTTGTAATAATTGGGTTTATATTGCCCCTGAATATGAGCTTTTGTTTTTACAATTTATCAAGAAGAAAATGGAAGAACGATAGGATCATTTTGTGAGACTTTTTCGTAATATTTCGATGTCACGAGAAGAGAAAATTTTTATTTTCTGCGCTCTGTTCTGTTCTTTTTTTATTTCTTTAGAGTATGGCATTACCAGACCTGCTTGTAATTCTCTTTTTCTTACGGCCTATTCTTCGAAAATTTTCCCCTATGCTTGGCTGGCGACTGTTCCGTTAAATTTTGCAATTGTTTATTTCTATAACCGTTTATTACCTTCTCTTGGTTGTGTGAAAACTTTTTTAATTGTGATCTGCTCTGTAGCCGGAGTGAACACTTTTTTTGCTCTTTTCTTACACACAAATTATTACTTCCCGTTTATTCAGTTTATTTGGAAAGATGTATACATTCTTCTTATGTTCAAGCAGTTATGGTCATTAACTCATACAATGATCTCTACTGAAAAAGCAAAAGTGTTTTATGGC
>JBAXUO010000077.1:0-7231 GCA_037129625.1 Chlamydiota bacterium | reverse complement strand
GGCGCTACTACGTCCGTTCGATATCGAAATTCAGAAAAATAGGAAGGGACCACAACCATTCCACGAATCGATCCCTTGACTATATCATCCACAAGCTCCCTTCGATCTCGAACTATTTTCACACTAAAATAATTAGAATCCGTAAATGACTTAGCAAAACTCTGAGCATCCGGAGCCGTGTCTTCTAAAACAAGACCCACCCGTAAATGATCTAAATCTAAAGAAACGCCATATTCATATAGAAACAAAAGAAGAAGTGGAAGAAAAACACTGATTAAAAGACTACTTGGATCTCGTATAATCTGATAAAATTCCTTGATAATCAAAGCTCTAAGTCGCCTTCCCCGTCCTTCTTTAACCTCCTTTCGAAGAGCCTGTTGAATATTATCTTGCATCTTCAGCCTCAATGAGCTTCACAAAAGCATCTTCTAAAGTGGGATTAGGATTCGTTGGGGATCGAACTCGATCTTTGAGCCCGTTAGGAGTATTCATATCAATAATTTTTCCTCGATAAACCAAAGCAATACGGTCACAATATTCCGCCTCATCCATAAAATGGGTGGTTACCATAATAGTAACCCCCTTTTCCACAAGCCCATTAATATGATTCCAAAACTCTCTTCGGGTCACCGGATCTACTCCGGAGGTGGGTTCGTCTAAAAACAATACATCAGGATGGTGCATATTCGCGCAAGCCAAAGCTAGCCTTTGCTTATAGCCTAAAGATAAAGATTCGGCCGGTATTGTTAGATAGGAATCTAAATTAAAAACTTCAATCATTTCTTGAATCAATTTTGCCTTTTGTTCCCCTTGCAAATTATAAATACCGGAAAAAAATTCTAAGTTTTGTCGTACATTCAGATTTCCATAAAGGGAAAATTTTTGAGCCATATAACCTAATCGGGAGCGGGCTTTGCCAGGAGCTTTTTGAAGATCCAGATTAGCCACATAAGCCTTTCCTTCCGTCGGACGAAGAAGTCCGCACATCATTTTAAAAGTAGTAGATTTCCCGGCCCCGTTGGGGCCTAACAAACCAAAAATCTCCCCCTTTTTTACAACGAAAGAAATCTCATGGGCTGCCGTGAAATTTCCAAATGTTTTCGTTAAACCATCCGCTACAATTACTTCTTCCGTTTCACTTTTCACAAAAGGGGCTCTATCCGCTAGGGCCGAAAACCCTCCAGGGCCTCCTCCCAAAATATCCATAAATCCGTCTTCGAGCCTTGGAGCTATAGATTCTATCTGAAAATGACTTTGGATCTTTTGATCCATGAGAGGCTCTTTTTTTTCTCTGACAACGACACGAAGGTTTTGACCCTGAATAGTTCCATCCATCACATTTTTATCTTGAAGAACCTGAAACAAAAGATGTCGGCGATCTCCTTCAATATTCGAAATAGCAAAAGTTCTTCCTAACACTCGATTCGTTAAATCTTGAGGCGAGCCGCTATAGAGAAGCTTTCCCTGATTTAACATGAGAATATGATTACATTTTTCCGCTTCATCCAAGTAAGCCGTACTCCACACTACCGAAATCCCATCAGCCACAAGATCTGAAACCATTTTCCATAATTCCCTTCTTGAAAGAGGATCCACGCCAACGCTCGGCTCATCTAAAAGAAGTAAAGATGGTTTTTTTATCAAAGCGCAAGCGAGCCCAAGCTTTTGTTTCATCCCTCCGGAAAGATCTTTTGCAAATCGTGAAGTAAAAGGAGATAGTCCGGTAAATGTAAGGAGTTTTTCCGTTTTTTCCTTCCTTTCCTCGCCGATAACGCCTTTTAGATCGGCATATAAATTGAGGTTTTGTAAAACCGTAAGATCTTCATACAAACCAAATTTCTGTGGCATGTAACTGGTGATGAAATGAATGGTTTCCGGATCTGCAACGGTATCAAAACCGCATATGGTAATTTTACCCTGCGTTGGAAGTAGAAGAGCGGCAAGTAATCGAATGAGAGTCGTTTTTCCGGCCCCATCGGGACCAACTAACCCAAGGATTTCCCCCTTTGGAATCGTCGCTTGAATATCTTTTAAAGCCGGAGGCAGCTTCGGAGAAAAAATTTTAGTTAGATTATCAATGGAAGCCAGAATTTCACTCACCTATTCTCCTGCGCTTCCTTTTTAAGTTTCAACTTTACAGTGACCGGCATTCCTTGGACTAAACCTTGATCGGGATTATCCACATAAACGCGAAGACGATACACAAGATCGGTTCGTAATTCTGTCGTTTCAACGGTCTTAGGTGTGAATTCAGCTATAGGAGAGATAAAACCGATTTTTCCGGTATAAGCCACTCCTTTTTTATAATCGGTGTAGACTTTCGCGCTCATTCCATAATAGATCTCTCCCAAATGGGGCTCATTGACATAGGCCCGAACCCATACAGGAGAGCTCACTGATAATGTTAATACAGGAGAATGTGCTTGCAAAGCCGTTCCAGGTTCTCTAACTCTTGTTAAAATTACGCCATCGGTGGGTGCGTAAGCATTTGTATAGGATAAATTATCCATGGCAATCCGAAGCTGAGCCTCTGCTTGTAATAGATCAGCTTTTAATGTATCTCGCCGTGTTTTAACATCATCCAAATCTTCTTGAGAAACGCCACCTACGCTAATCAATTCTAATCGTCTTTTAAGAAGGACTTCAGCATTGTCGAGCTTGACTTTAACAGCTTCGACATAAGCTTTAGCACGATTCACCTCATCATCATAAGGAGTTCGATCTAAAGTAGCCATCAAGGCCCCCTTAGGCACTTTATCTCCTTCTTCAAAAAACAATGCATTCACAAGACCGGGAACTCTAAAACCGATATCAACAAGACGAACATCCACATTCCCATACAAGATCAGATGATGCGGCTTATGATTTGCATGAAATAGCACAAACCCCGCAAAAACAGAAAAAAATGAAGCTATTACAGCTCCGATACATACATATTGTTTTCTAGAAAAAACCCATTTCTTCATTCATAACCTTTTTTTTACATCTTGTATTTCTTATATAAATATTTCAAGATGCAAATTATAGATATAGAATTTTCTAGGATTTTAACAATCTTTCAATTTCATCTATCGAATTAGAAAATTGTTCTTTTTTTTGAGCTAATGAGTTGCTAAAAGATTCTAATTGTTCATAGAGATTCCGGATCACTATCTGTCTATCTGCTACCGTTTTCAAAAGACCCTGAATTAAGCTTCCCTGGCTCTTGGAAGAAAGATCCATGCACTCTTTTTGATCTTTTTCTTGGATGGCTTCTAATTCAATAATTTGAGCCTCACACTTCTGAATTTCCGATTCCAATGACTTGAGAACTTTGGAACGCTCTACTATTATTTCTGCTTTCCTTTTTTTCAGTTCTTGATAGTTCTCATTTTTTTTTCTTGGCTTGGCAGAAGCTTCTTCACTCCAGCCTATTTTTTCTAAAAATTCTTCATATCCCCCTTCAAAGACCTCTTGTTTACCCGAATGGCAAATGACAATTTTATCTAAGGGAAGGCGTTGTAAAATAAGTTCGCTATGAGTAACGATCACAATGGTTCCTTGAAAGGCTTCCAAAGCATCGATCAAAGCTTCTATCGATTCCATATCCAGATGATGAGTCGGTTCATCTAAAAGAAGAAGGTTACAAGGTTTTGCCACAATCTTACCCAGTAAAACCCGACTTCTCTCCCCTCCGGAGAGAACTGAAATTCTTTTTTTTGCGAAATCCCCACTAAACATCATCAAGCCACAAATGGCTTTGATTTGAGTTATGGAAAGTTTAGGATTAGCCAAAGAAATCTCTTCTTCAATCGTTTGGTCTTTATGTAGCCGTTCGATATTTGTCTGACCAAAGTAACCCACTTGGGCGTTGTCTGATAGTTTGATAGACCCATCGATAGGGTCTAAGTCTTTAGAAAGTAATCGAACCAGCGTTGATTTTCCTCTTCCATTTTTCCCAATAATGGCAATTCGCTCCCCTTTTTCCAATGAAAGGGAAACTTTTTCGATCAAAGGAACTTTCGAATCATAAGAAAAAGAAACCTCTTTAGCTTCGAGTATCTTTTTTCCGGCAAACGGAGCTTCATTAAACTCAAAGGAAAGGTGATAAATATCTTTGAGTTTTTCCAAAACGGGAATTTTTTCTAAGGTTTTTTTACGAGACTGAGCTTGAGATGCTTTAGAAGCTTTAGCTCCAAATCTTTCAATAAACAATTCAGCTTGAGCCTTTTTCTTTACTACATTGACCCTTGTGCGCTCATGAACCTCTTCTTCCATAACAATCTGTTCAAAAAAGGCAATGGAGCTGCCTTTTATTTTTCTCATTTTCTGTCTATGAATACCCATAGTATGCGTACTCACACTATCCATAAACTCTCGATCGTGAGTAATCAACATCAATTCCCCTTTCCACTGTCCCAAAAAACGACCCAGCCATCGGACAGAAACAATATCTAAATAATTGGTAGGTTCATCGAGAAGAAGGCAATCGGGCTCGCTGAGAAGCACCTTAGCCAAATGAAGTCGTAAATGGTATCCGCCCGATAATAAAGAAGGTGATTTTTGCAAATCCTCATCAGAAAAACCCAAACCGAAGAGTATCTTTTCGACCTTATACAGGTTTTCTTTTTCTTCTTCCGGAAGTCCAAGACCGGCTTCATCCAATACGGTCATTTGGGTAAATTGAATATGTTGGTTGAGATAGCCTATTCGATAATCTTTAGGTATATGCACAGATCCGGCATCCTGGGTTTCCATTCCTATAAGGATACGAAACAGAGTTGTCTTGCCGGAACCGTTACGACCTACAAGACCAATTCTCTCTCCTCTTTGGATAGAAAAGGAAACATCTTCAAAAACAGGGTTGCCTCCGTAAGACATAGACAAGTTATCGACTTTAATCATTCTCTTTCTTTTTTTGTAACTCGTTAAGCTTACTAAAAAAGCTGAAGATATTCAAGAGTGGAATCTCAAAACCTGTATGTAAAATTTTAACTTGCACAAACGACTTTCAGCTATTTTGGATAAGATGGGAAGCTAATGGGGCAGCCGAAGTCTGTATAATGGGTTTCAATGACCTAATCGAACTTTCCATAGAAAAAATATTACCCGCCTGTTACATATATAAAATTATAAGGTTATACACGGATATGTAGATGGCTGACACCCGCTGGCAAAAAATTTTTGATTACATAGACCAGATGAAAACGGGTAATATAGATCCCCAATTTTCTCTTGAGGGACATGATGAACTCGTCACTATAAGCCAACACCTTTCTTCCTTAGCTAAGACCATCGAAACAAATACAATAGAATCCAATCTTATTCTTCAAATCACTGAAAAAATTAGCGAAGGCCTGCTCCCAAGTGATATTTTTAAATATATCTACCAAACATTTCGATCGATAATCCCCTACAACCGCATTGGTATTGCTTTACTGGATCCAAAAAAAGAAAATTTGAGTGCTTTTTGGGCAAAGTCCGATGCTCCTACCATTCAAATATATGTAGGCTACTCTGCAAAAATGGAAGGAAGCAGCCTACAAAAGATTTTAGAAGCAAAAAAACCCCGAATTCTAAACAACTTAGAACAATATCTCCAAGAACACCCCACATCCGAATCCACAGGACTTATTGTCAAAGAAGGGATGAAATCAAGTCTCACCTGTCCTTTAATTGCATTAGGAAATCCCATTGGGTTCATGTTTTTTTCCAGTGTACTATTCAATACTTTTCGAGACGCTCATGTAGAAATGTTTTTAAAAATTGCCTCTCTAGTTTCCAACATTATTGAAAAGAGTCGTTTATATGAAAATCTACAGGAGTTAGATTCCCTAAAAACAAAATTTTTAGGGATAGCAGCTCACGATTTACGCAATCCTTTGCAAGTGATCAAAGGAAACATAGATTTTATGGAAATGCTAGGAGACATTCCGCCGAACCAAAAAGAAACGATTCAAACTATCAAACGACAAACAGATAAAATGATCGATTTAATAAAAACGTTTCTTGATGTCAGTGTCATCGAATCCGGACACCTGACTCTCAATAAAGCCAATATCCCCTTTCAAAAATTTTTAGAAAAATCGATTGAAGATTTACGGTGGTTAACCAAAGGGAAAAACATACAGATTGTTTTACAAAATAATGAACCGGATGTATCCGTTTCTTTTGATCCCGTTCGAATCGACCAGGTCTTAAACAATCTCATTTCGAATGCGGTCAAATTTTCCCCTTCCAATACCACAATCACCATTCAAGCAAAAAAAGAAAATTCCTCAATGGTTGTTTCTGTATCGGATGAAGGGCAAGGAATCCCGAAAGAAGAAATTAAGAACTTATTTACCTTTTTCACAACCTCATCGACAAAACCTTTACTCCAAAAAGAAAGTTCTACCGGTCTAGGCCTTGCGATATCAAAAAAAATCATCGAAGCGCATAGCGGTCGCATGGAAGCCAAAAACAATGACCTCAAAGGAACTACCTTTACGTTTTACTTGCCGCTTGTCTCGTGAGCATGATGTCTACAATAGTAGCATCGACATGTTTCATTCCCATTTTATGAAGGGGAGCTAGATTTCCAAGAGTTTCTTGAAAGCTCTCTCCGATTACCCCTTCTTTAGAAAGGATCACATTTTTTAAAGCTAATAAAGCGGCCTCCACAGCGATAGGACCGCTGGTGCTCGTTTTTAAAGAGCATCCGAACTTAGCTCCATCACAAATCATACCTATTAAATTTCCTAAAACAAGCTGAATGGATGCTGCTATTTGGCTTTCGTTTCCGCCCATTGCATAGGTGATGGAAGCTGCGGCTGCAGAAGCAGCAGCGACGGCACATCCACACATCGGGGTTAAAACACCGGTCTGGCTTTTAATAGCCACTAAAACTAAAAGACCTAAAGCTAAACTTTTTGCAAGGGTTCGATGTGGTTGCATGGCAAAATTTTTATAAGCCATTCCTACAGTGATAAAAAAAGTAATCCCATGATTTCCTGAGCCTCCGCAACCGGTGATGGGAACTTTTTTTCCACTCATTCTGGCGTCCGAGGCTGCGGCGATTGTATATTTTAATCGATTGAGAAAAGTATCTTCTAAAAGTCCCTCATGAACGAGTTTTTGAAGGGTTTTTCCTAATTGCATTCCGGAAGTTTCTCTGAGGCCTATTTCAGCAGCCTGAATATTTTTTTCTATAGCTTTAGGTAAAAAGGAAATTTCTTCTTCTGATATTTGATCTATGACCTTTACAAAGTCG
>JBAXUO010000076.1:0-7240 GCA_037129625.1 Chlamydiota bacterium | reverse complement strand
AAAAAAACCTCTGGAAAACCCCTAGATCCACTTTAGGCACTCTAACCGGTATTCATGACTTTCTTCGTCTTCTTTTCTCCACTCTTGGAACCCCCCACTGCCCAATTAGCCAAGAACCCCTTTCCTTGCAAAGCAAAGAAAAAATTATTCGATCCATTGAAAACTATCCCAAAAATAGAAAAATCCTTCTGCTCGCTCCCTTTTTAAAAAAGAAAAAAGGAAATTTAGAAAATGAACTCAAATTACTTCTAAGCCAAGGTTTTTTGCGAGTTCGCCTAGATAACACTCTAGTCGAAATCTCAGAAAATCTTCATCTGGACCCTAAAACCCCTCATGACGTAGATATTGTAATCGACAGATTATTAACAGATTCATCTAAAGAAACATTATCTAGAATAAAAGAAAGCGTCCAAACCTGTTTAGAAATCGGAAAAGGAACTTTCATTTTATATGACTTAGAAACCAAAGAAGAAAGAATATTTTCCGAAAGAGGCTATTCTCCCAAATCTAATCTTTCCTACGGTCCCTTAGATCCCGCCGATTTTTCCTTTAACCATCCGGCCGGAATGTGCGAAAACTGCCAAGGCCTTGGTGAAGTCTCCAGTTTTGATCTGACAAAAATCATTAATCCCGATTTGTCCATTGAAGAAGATTGCTGCATTCTAGCTAGCTCGTACCAGACCATTCGATATAAAAACATCTACGACAACCTTGCCAAAATCTATTCTTTTTCCCTTTCTACTCCGTGGAAAGACTTATCCGAAACAGCACAAAACATCTTTCTCTACGGAGCTCCTACTAAAAAATGGATCCACATGAACTTTTTTCATCCCCAAAAAAAGAAAAAATGGATCGAGTTTGTAAAATGGGAAGGAGTTATCAAAGAAGCCACTTACCGTCTTATACATGCCAAAAGCGATCTCTACAGACAAAGGCTCTCCAAACTAATGATCAAAACCGCTTGCCCTAGTTGCCAAGGCTCCCGCATCAAACCATACCCTTCTGCCACACGTTTCCAAGGAAAAACCTTATCCGAAATTACCCATCTTACCATCGAAGAAGCACAAGAATTTTTCTTTACACTCTCCTTAACACAAGAAGAAAAAATCATAGGAAAAGATCTCCTCATCGAAATAGAAAGAAGGCTCCAATTTCTCTTAGATGTAGGACTCAATTACTTGACGCTCGAGCGTCCTTCCCCGACTCTAAGTGGAGGAGAAGCCCAAAGAGCTAAGTTAGCCTCCCTATTGGGTTCGGGCCTTGCAGGAACTACCTATGTCCTGGATGAACCATCCATTGGCCTACACCCCAAAGACAATCACAAGCTCCTACAAACTCTACAAAAATTAAAAAACCAGGGAAACACTTTAATCATTGTAGAACATGATAGAGAAACGATTGAAGAGGCAGACACTATTGTCGACTTCGGCATCGGAGCCGGAATATTTGGCGGAAACATTATTTTCAAAGGTTCTTTACAAGAACTCCTACAAGATAAAACCTCACTTACCGGAGCTTATCTTTCCTATCGAGAAAAAGTTTACATACCCTCAAAAAGAAGAACGCCTACCAGTTTTTTACAACTAAGTAAAGTCTTTCATCATAACGTAACAAACCTAAGTCTTTCCATTCCCCTTGGGGTTTTGTGTTGCGTCACCGGTGTTTCCGGATCGGGTAAGTCTTCTGTGGTTTCCGAAACCCTCTATCCTGCCCTTTCCAATCACCTCCATCAATCCTCATTAGAAGGAGGAAAATTCTCCAAGATTTCCGGAGTAGAAGATGCGATCGACAGAGTCATTTTTGTTGATCAATCCCCCATCGGAAAATCCTCACGATCCAATCCGGCAACTTACATCCATTTATGGGACGATATTCGCGATCTATTCGCATCGCTTCCGGAAAGCCACATTCGAGGTTTTACTAAAGGTCATTTTAGCTTCAATGTAGAAGAGGGCAGCTGTCCCTATTGCAAAGGCCTTGGAGTGGTCAAAATGGAAATGGATTTTTTAGAAGATGTCTTTGTGGAATGTTCCCAATGCCAAGGAAAGCGTTTTGATCCGGCTATATTATCCATTCAGTGTAAGGGAAAATCGATCTTTGATATTTTGCATATGGACATCGCATCAGCTATCGATTTTTTTGCCGCCTTTCCGAAGATCGTAAAAAAACTTCAATTTCTTGCAAAAGTGGGTCTTGACTATTTACAATTAGGACAATCTTCCACCACATTATCCGGAGGAGAAGCCCAAAGAATCAAACTGGCTAAAGAGCTTTCCAGACCTCTAACACAAAAAACTCTCTACATCCTCGATGAGCCTACAACCGGACTTCATTTTCATGATTTAAAAAAACTCATTCATGTACTTCAAGAGCTGATCGAAAAAGGAAATTCGGTTCTTGTCATCGAACATAATCTCGATTTTATACTAGCCGCAGATTATATCATTGACATGGGTCCTTACGCCGGAAATAAAGGAGGCAAAATAGTTGGAGAAGGCACTCCGGAATATCTTTCTACTCTTTCAACTCCCACAGGTATAGCTCTCAAAGAATCGAAAAAAAAGCACAAGTTCAAACAAAAGAAAATCTCCGAACCCTTTCCACAATCAATGCATATAAAAAATGCGGAGGAAAACAACCTTCAAAAGATATCGCTTTCACTTCCTCATCAACAGATCATTGCATTCTGTGGTCCCTCCGGTTCCGGAAAAAGTTCACTCGCACTAGATACAATCCATGCAGAAGGCGAAAGACGTTATATTGAAGCTCTACCACCTTATGTTCGGCAATTTCTAAAGCAAAGACCAAAACCCAAAGTAGAATCTATTACCGGACTCACACCAACCATTGCGATAGAACAAAAAAGCCACGGAGCAAACCCCAGAAGCACAGTGGGAACCATAACAGAAATTCATGATCTATTTCGACTTCTTTTTGCTTATCTGGGGACCCCATACTGTCCTGAAACCAAAGAAAAAATTGAAACGATTACCAAAGAAACTGTCGCAAGTAAAATTTTATCCCTTTCTCCCAAAGAAAAAATCCAAATTCTCTCGCCGATTGAACCCCATAAAAACGAAACTTTTGTAGAATTTCAAGAAAGATTGAATCGAGAAGGATACATTCGTCTTCGGCTCAATCATATTTACTATGAACTCGATCAAAAAATCCCATGGGAAAAAGGGAAAAAGCAAGAAATTCTACTTGTGATTGACCGTCTAATCGTTCAGGAAAATATTAAAAAAAGATTATTAGATTCTTTGGAAGCTGCAAGTAAAATCTCTAACGGCATTATACTGGTTGCAAAAGAAAATGAAGATCTTTTCTTTAATCTCCGATTTGCTGTAGAAAAAACGGGTAAATCATACCCATCGATTACGCCTCAAACTTTTTCCTTTAACTCCGAGCAAGGAATGTGCATGGGGTGTTATGGACTCGGGGTTATCTACGGGGTCAACTTAATGGAAAACTCCGTATTTCAAGAAAAATCCATACTTGATATTTTGCTCTCTCTTCTCAAAAGAAAAAATAATAAAGAAAGCCTTTCCCTTATTAAAAAAGTATTTGGAAAAATTCCCCTTACTTCACCCATTTCCTCTCTATCGAAAAAAGAGCTTTCCTTCTTTTTGCATGGCTCATCCGAAAACACTTCCCTACGATGGAAAGGTCTTTATCCCTTTTTGGAACAACTAGGAAAACTAGGTAAACCTTTTTATCGAAGATCTTTGGCTTCCTTTCTGGAAGAAAAAAAGTGTCCTTCGTGTAAAGGAGATCGACTCAATCCCCTCGCTTGCCATGTCACAATCGATTCCATCTCTTTGCCAACGATCAACACATGGCCTTTAGAAAAAGTATTATCTTTTTTTCAAAACATCTCTTTACCCAAAGAGAAAAGCTTTTTACAAGAATCTCTTCATCAGCTTGTAGAAAGACTTCATCTTTTAATTAACATGGATCTTAGCTATCTTTCTTTAAATCGAAAAGGGTCCACGTTAAGTGGCGGTGAATGGGAAAGGATTCATCTATCGAAACAGTTAAGCTTAGGATTAACTTTCTGTACATATATTCTGGATGAACCTTCCATTGGTCTTCATCCCCATCATATTTCCCTCCTCATACGATCTTTGGAAAATCTAAAATCTCAAAATAATACCATTCTTCTTATTGAACATGATCCTGAACTTTTACGTCATAGTAATTTTCTTGTAGATTTTGGACCCAAAAGTGGAAAAGAGGGAGGCAATATCACTGCTATGGGAACTGTGGAGGATCTCGAAAAAAATGAAAATTCTCTAACAGGTCAATATCTCAGTGGAAAGAAAAAAATCGAAATTCCAACCAAACGAAGAAAATCTTCCCATTTTTTATCCGTTCAAAACATCACTCTTCATAATTTAAAAAAACTCTCCCTTTCTTTCCCGACAGGTTCGATTAACTGCCTTACCGGATTATCGGGATCAGGAAAATCGACGCTACTATATCAAGTGATCAAACCCATATTGGAAAAACATCTTTTGCAAAGAAATACAGAGGATAGAGTAGAAACTCCTTACGGAACGCTATCCGGTCTATCTCAATTCGATAAGATAATCACAGTCGATCAAACCCCGGTACATGTTCAAGCCCGCTCGGATGTGGCTACCTATTCTGAAATCCTTCCGTTGATTCGAACCTATTTTGCTTCTTTACTACAATCAAAAGCTAAAGGCCTCCTTCCCATGCATTTTAGTTCAAATCACAGAAAAGGGATGTGTTTTTCTTGCAAAGGACTTGGCTATAAAGTGGTAGATCTTCAATTTCTCCCCTCCCTTGAAGTTCCTTGCGAAGCCTGCAAGGGATATCGATTACAACCCTTAAGTTTAGAAATTACTTATCAAGGAAAACATCTAGGTCAAATTCTTGAAATGACAGTGGATGAAGCCTCCCAATTTTTTATTCCTTTCCCCAAAATTGTTAGAAAGCTTCAGATGCTTCAAGAAACAGGTCTTGGGTATATTAAGTTAAACCAAGACATGAGTTCTCTTTCCAAAGGAGAAGCCGAAAGAATCCGATTATCTAGAGAGCTCTCGAAACGATCTAGTGGAAAAACCTTATATCTTTTCGATGAACCTTCCACAGGGCTGCATAGCTATGACATAGAAAAGCTCGTCCGGCTTTTTCATCGTCTGGCAGATAAAAACAACACGCTTCTCATCATTGAACATAATCTCGATATCATAGCTCAAGCCGATCAGATCTTTGATTTAGGGCCCGCAGGTGGAGAAAACGGGGGCCGTTTAGTTGTACAAGGGACTCCTGAAGAGGTAATAAAACATAAAACTTCTTTGACCGCCAGGTATCTAAAAAAGCATTTTCATGGAACTTAAAGAGCGCAAGTGCTTCTAGGACTCGGTTGAATGTGCATTGATCCCAAAGGATTTTTAATAATTCCTTTTTTTTCTGCAGGGGGTAAAAAAAGTTGTTTCCATTCTTCCACAACAGCCTCGGTTAATGGAGGGCGATTTTTTGGATCTTTTTGAAAAAAATAAAACCATAAAAAATGTAAAATAGGATCTTTAGGTTCTAAAAAGTGATGGGGCTCGGAAAAAAGTGTAAGAAAACTACGAATAGGTCTGGTTTTATAATAGACACCCTTTACACCTGCAATATCCCCCCAAAAAACAATATCCTCTTTTTTTTTCAAAATATGCGCTCGAAAATACGGAGCTAAAATAGCGGAAAAAATAATACCCAAACCCCAATGATCCATTTGTATACTTTGCGCACCTATTGCCTTTTGTAAATTTGTTTGCATCTGCAAAATTTCACTTTCAAGCTCCTTTATTCGATTTTCATCTACCGGATTTTTTTTCTTTTCCATGTCATAGAGCTTCATTTTTTCTGTAATTATTTCCTCTACATTACACCTCTTTTCCGCAGCCAAACAAAGCATCTCGCCTGCAGGCAAAAAAATCTCCGGAGGCAGTAGCCGATAGGTCATCATTATATAATCACTTTCGAAGCGTCCCATAGGATCGACTGGAGTAGCGGTTCCAAAATCAATTAAATATAGAGACAGAGCAAAACCCGTTTTTTTTACTAGAATATTATTCAATTTAAGATCCCCATGGACCCAATGATGCTCATGTAAAAAAGCAATGGTTTGCAACAGAGTGGATCCAAAATAAGCTACGTGCTCAGCTTTAATAAAGAGCTCCTCATGCAATCTTTTAAATCCATCCAATTCTCCCCTATTGAAAAAAGGGAAAAAGACTCGAGTCATAGAAACATGATCTTTTTTTGAGACAAAAGCTTCCACAAACTCAGGAAAGAGAATAGCGGGCATTTTAGTTAGATCCTGAATAGCATCTACGAAAGAATTCAAAAGGGTATATACAGCTATCTCTTTTTTTGCGATTTCCTCGTTCATCACTAGACAAGCATAGGGAGAAACTGTATTCGTATCTTGGTCCAATAAAATCGCGTAATGTAATTCCTTGTAAGCCCCGCATATCCTATTAATTTTTTCAACAGTCGAATACAGCTTCAAACGGATCATATATTTCTTTTCACTAACAAGTGCTTTGTTGATTTTACATTCCCATAGATGAGATAAAAGAGAAATTTTTTGAGAGTTAACCTGAGGTTGAAGCACATTATCACAAACAGCCTTCCAAATCTCCTGTATCTCATCGGTCTCTAAAATAGGGAACAAATCCTTAATACTTTCGACACCTAATGTAAACTGACTCGAAATAGGTGAAACACTCAAAATAGGCCCCATCTTATATTTTGGAATTATTTTCTAGAAACAAGATACTTAGAAAAAGCTTTTTCGTCAAAAAAAATGAGAGCTTATCAGGTGACTTTCTTTATTAAAAATTTTACTATAGTCAAGGATAGAAATTTCAGTGGCCTATTTAGGTAAATCTATAAAAATCTCAACGGGATTTTTTTAGTAAAATATTGTAATAAGTAACTTCATTTTTCTTAACATTTTTAATTAAAGCTGACCTTTAAAAAAAGATAACATAAATTATTTTAAAATTGAATTTTATTTTAAAAAACGTTATAATTAAGGGCATTTTTTAACCAAAAATGGTGTTTTTATGTCTAACGTAACCTTATCTACTATTACTCCTTTCACCACCCAACCTAGTCCCACACATAAAAAATCTACAACCCTTTCATCTTTATACAGTTATAAACTTCCCCTACCTAACTTCAACCTTCCCAATACCCCAGCAACAGTCTCAACGCC
>JBAXUO010000075.1:0-7367 GCA_037129625.1 Chlamydiota bacterium | reverse complement strand
AAAAAAGAGAATTTTTCGAAAATTGATAATCGTACAAAAAAAAAGCACCAAAGAGACTTGGCGCTTAATAAAAAAAATGAGATTTGAACAGAGATTTAGAAAAACTTTTTCAAGGCGAGTGGAGATAAAGATATGACAAGACCTGCTAAAACAACTCCAGCGAGTATTTTTATCTGCTTGGATCTTTTGAAATGTTCTTTTTCCTCAACTTCCTTGTTTTTTTGAGTAATTTCTTCGTTTGTTAGATCTATACTTATATTCTGTAGCCTTGAAACAAGATTTCCTAAGGTTAATTTCCCAAAGCATTCCACAGGATAGAAAGCTGTGCAAAGGGCGACTCGGAGGACTTGCGATAGGGCATTTTCCCACGGTTTCCAGTAGGTTTGTGTTTGCAAAGAATCCCATAGGGATTTAGTTAGCGGAATATCTAAAGGAGATGTGGTATAGGGCATTCTTTCAAACAACTTTACTTTCATAAAATCCTCAATTCTGGTTAGTTTTTTTAGGCGCAGATTGTACTTAAAGAAAAAAATTTCGTAAATAGAATAAAAAATAAAAAATGGGAAAAAGTTTAAGCTGAAGATCAAAGTTTCCTCAGCTTAAGAATTAGTAGGTATATCCTTCTAAAGATTTACTGTCGATGGCAAGACCCATAGCGTGTAGGCCATTGTCAACAAAAAGGACATTTCCTGTAACAGCAGAAGCGGATGAGAGAAAAATGGCAGCGCTTGCAACTTCTTCGGCAAGAAGATCCTTTTCATATAAAGGGGCATTAGCCTTTGAGTAGGCAATCATATAATCAATCATACCGATGGCTTTAGCCGCGCGGCTTCGAAGCGGTCCTGCGGATAGGGAATTTACTCTCACTTTCCATTTTCTTCCGGCTTCAAAGGCGAGAGTTCTCGTATCACTTTCCAGAGCCGCTTTAGCTGAACTCATACCCCCGCCATATCCGGGTATGGCTCTCGATGAAGCAATATAAGTTAAGTTTAGAGCGCTACTACCCTCATTCATGAAAGGACCAAAATGGGCCAGAAGACTGACAAAGGAGTAGGAAGAGGCACTTATAGCAGCTAGATATCCTTTTCTGGATGTTTCTAAAAGAGGCTTCGAAACTTCAGGTCCGTTAGCTAAAGAATGCACTAGGATATCGATGTTTCCATAATCTTTTTTCACAGCTTCGGCAACTTCTTCAATAGTATAACCGGAGACTTGGCTGTACCGTTTATTTTCTAAAATATCTTGAGGAACATCTTCTTTTTTATCAAAAGAGGCGTCTAAGGAGTAGACTTTTTCGTATTGGAATAAACTTCCGTCGGAGAGTTTTCTGGATGCATCAAACTTTCCCATTTCCCATGAAGTGGTGAAGATTTTGACAATGGGGGTCCATGTCCCTATTAAAATGGTGGCGCCTTCTTCTGCTAGAGCTTTTGCAATGGCAAAACCATAGCCTTGGTCATCTCCAATCCCTGCAACAAAAGCCTTTTTCCCACGTAGACTCTGACCGGACATAGTTCAACTCCTAAGTTATTTTTGTACTAATATATCAAAAAAATAGGGATTTTTCTACTTCTTTTTTTTCTTCAATCTTCTTTTCCATCCCTCTGCAGTTAAGATTTTTGCAGTAGATTTTTGCTTAGTTACTTTTTTTTCTGGTTTTTTCAAAAATTTCATCATAAGACTTTTCCTGATTGCCAAATTGGAGTATAGTGTAAACTTATGAAATTGGTGTAGTATGAAATTTCAAAATCTATTACTTTTTAAAAAATCTATTGCTAATTTACATTCTCATCATTTCTTGATTGTTATTGAAGATGAGTATGAAAGGAATCAAGTTATCGATTGGATTGTATCAACGCTTCCTAAGGGTTTTGTTTCTAGATTTTCTGCATCCTCTTCTTGGGAGGCATTGTTAGCCGGGTTGTGGGAAAATTCTCTTTGGGGAGAGGTTCCTATATTGATTGTCGATGAGTTAGAAAAAAGGAAAAAAGAGGAAATAGACAAGCTGATTTCTGAGGCTTTTGTCGATTCATTTTCCGGGTATTTAATTCTTGGGGCTAAAGGAAAGGTTTCTTGTGCAGAACATTTTGAAAAGAATGGAGTTGTTTTTGACTTGAGTTTAGAAAAGCCATGGGATAGAAAAAAGCGATTTGCGGAAGCCATTGCTGAAAAGTGCGCCGCCGAAAAAAAATCAATCTCCCTGTCTGCTGGAGAAAAACTATTAGAAAGTGCGAGTGATGATGTTTCCTTTTTAGGAAAAGAAATCGATAAAATTCTTTCCTATGTGGGGGATAAAAAAACGAATCAGCATGAAGATGTCATGGCGATTTCCTCTTGGAAAGAAAAAACAACGGTTTGGCATCTTGCGGATCGATTGATTTGGAAAGAAGATAAAAAAGAAGAACCGGTGGAACATTTGCTGCAAGACTCTTCTTTTTTTCATACTTTTTTAGGAGCTCTCCGTTATCAGTTACAGCTAGGCTATAAGCTTTCTATTGCTGGTGGTAAAGAGGATGTGTCTTTTTCAAAGGTGCCTGCAAAAATATTAGAAAAAAGAAAAGAAAAAGCTTCTGTATATGGTAAAGAGTATTTTCGAGAGGGGTTGAGCTTTCTTTACCGTATGGATGTCTTATCTAAAAGCGGAGTGGATTTAGAGCTTCTCTTTGATAGAATTTCAGCCTATTTTTTGCAATATGACAAAAATTCTGTATCTTCTTCCTAATCTTTTAGGAGAAAACGATTCCTTTGAGGAGTTTTTTCCACCTATTATAAAAAAAATACTTCCTACTTTGGATGGGCTTTTTGTGGAAAGTGAAAAGGAGGGACGTCGATTTCTTTCCCATTTTCTACCTCGTGAGCAATGGACAAAGATTAAGCTGAAAGAGTGTAATGAGCATACATTAGTTTCCATGAAAGAAGAAATGATCAAACCTCTTGTAGACGGGGAAACTTGGGGCTTAATCTCTGATGCGGGATTGCCATGTATTGCAGATCCGGGATCTTGGCTTGTATTAGAGGCAAGAAAAAGGGGAATCGATGTACAAGCGATTCCCGGACCTTCTTCCATTTTTTTAGCTTTGATGAGTTCCGGATTACCGGCGCAAAGTTTTTTGTTTCATGGGTATTTACCAAGAGAAGAAAATGAATTAAGAAAGAAGCTTCTTTTGATGGAAAAAAACTCTATAGAAAAAGGGATGACGCATTTGTGGATGGAGACTCCATACAGGGTAGAAAAAATGTGTCATATGGCTTTGAGGGTGTTTCATCCCAACACTCTTTTTTGTGTCGCGCAAAATCTTTTGCAGCCGACAGAGCGGGTGATTGTAAAACCGATTCGTTTATGGGAAGGGATCCGGGTAGAAAATGTCCCTTCGATCTTTTTGATTTATGCTAGCAATTCAACGGCTATGTGGTCATAGAAAAGGACCCCTTTTTTTGTTAAGGTGATCCAGTCTTTTGTAATGGAAAGAAGTTTTTCTTGTGTGAGCATTTTTAGTGTATCTAAAGTTTCTTTGGGTAGTATTCCGTGTTGTTTTTTAAAATCGATTAAAGAGAATCCTTGGAGCAGGCGTAGATGGAGTATGAAGAGTTCGATCACATCATTTGGGGCTTGCAGTTTTTCGACATAATCAACAGGTAGTTTTTTTTGAGAGAGATTTTGTATATAGGTTGTAATGGAGGAGACGTTAGAAAAACGCTCTTTTGACCAATAACTCCATGCGGACGGGCCAAAACCTAGAAAGGGTCTTCCGTTCCAATATCCAATGTTATGGTGGGAGTAGAGGCCATTTTTTGCAAAAGAGGCGATTTCATAACGTAAGAATTTTTCTTTTTCTAAAAAGGAACAAGCTGATGTTAGCAGGGAAAGACTTTCTTTGGAGGGGGGAAGAAAATCCTCTAAGATTTTTTTTTGTGAAAAGAAGGGGGTCTCGGGTTCGAAGGTAAGGTTATATAAGGAGATATGGGTGATGGGGAGTTTGGGTAGGTAAGAGAGGGTTTCTTGCCAAGAGGTTAGAGTTTGGTGAGGGATGTCATACATGAGATCGATGGAAAGATTGGGGATGAAATTATGGATTATATCAATAGCTTGGAGTGCTTTTTCTTTGCTATGGGTTCTTTGTAGAAATTGGAGGGTTTCCTTATGTAGGGATTGGACTCCGAGGCTCATTCGATTGATGCCGATTTTTTTATAATGAGCCATTTCCGGGAGGGTCACAATGTTTGGGTTGGTTTCCAAGGTGATCTCTGTAGAGGAATCTAGGGGAATAGCGCTAAGAATCCGTTCGATATTTTTGGCCCCGAGCAAAGCGGGAGTTCCCCCTCCGAAGTAAATGGAGACAATTTTTTTATTAGAGAGTTCATTTTTTTTAAGATCCCATTCTTGCAATAAAGCATTGGTGAAAGAGGGGATCAGCTCTATATTTGTTTGGGAATAAAAATGACAATAGGGGCATTTTTTTTCACAAAAAGGAATATGAAAGTAGAGGCTAACTTCACCAGCTGTCAGCGTCGGGATCTTCCATGACTCCCCGTTTCCAACGGTTTTTGTCGGAGAAAGGGTCTTCTTCTTCTTCTTCTTCAACGGCAGGTTGTTCTTCATCGACATGAACTTCTGTTTCTTCTCCTACGGTGGTTACTTCAGTTACATCAAAAGTTTCGCTTTCCATATCTAAACCGTGGTCAGTCTCTATACCAACGTCCATATCGGGGAGAGTTTGCGGTTCGGCATAAGCCTGTTTAGCGGGGCTTCTTTTGGGTGCTATATATTCTTCACACTCTCCGGTTTCTTTTAAGAGTTTGAGTCTTTCGTGTTCTTCTTCGATTCTAGTTTTGACGAGTTCGATTTCTTCTTTATGTTTTTGGAGATCTTTTTTAGGAACCAGACCTAATTTTTGCCATTGCATAAGGTCTTCTTGTTCTATTTCCAGTTTTTTTAGCCTTTCACTCTTAATAGCCATATTTTTTTCCTTTTTGGATAAAAGATAACTCAAACGGCGAATTTTTCTAAAGCACATTCCCCATGAATGTGTATTTAACTAAGTTTCTTTTTTTTGAAAAGAAATTTTTTTAAATTCAAAAAATTAGTAGGTAAGTTTGACGGTTCCCTTCTTGATTTTGCACTGGCAAGCGAGTCTTTCTTCTTTTTTTTCGCCTAAAAAATCTTTTTCAGCTTCGGTGTATTCGGATAGGTTGTCCATGCCGTCGAGTATTTTTACTATGCACATGCCGCAAACGCCTTCTCCGCAAGGGCAAGGGACGCCGGCTTGTTCGCAAGGTTCTTTGAGTTCTGAGCCTTCCGGTAATTCAAATTCTTGTTTTGTGTTATCAAAAATTAACTTTGCCACAGAAAAAATCTCCTTTTGGAATGGTTTTCACACAGATATTAAAGTATGAGTATTTTGAGTAAAAAATCAATAGATTTTTTGATTTCATAGGAGACTTGCTAGCTCAATTAATTATTATTAAATGTTTAATAATTTTAATTTGCTAATTGTAAAAAAGATTCAGGATTGTTTAATATTGTTATCGTTGATATAATTATATGAAAATAATAACACGGTGGCTTTTGTGACGGTCTCTCACGGAATATCTAAGTTTTTCAATGTCTTTAAGAAGTTTGAAGACTTGTCCATCTCTTCAAAAATGGAACAGGTCGTTTCTGAAACGACAAAGTTGGCTGCTTGTTATATTTATTCTAACGGGGACAGATACCGTAAGCTGTCTGTAGACTTTCAGCACGTTGATACGTTACAAGAAACCCTCTCAGGACATATTAGCGTGCTTTTTTCTTCCATTAATACATCTGCGGCTGTTTCCTCTGTATTTCGTGATCTCAATGCTCATATTAGCTATAGTTTCCAAGATCCAAAATTAGAGATAGGTCAAGAAAATTTTAACTTGTATATAGAAAAATTTAGATTCCCTGCTTTTCAAAGGATATCAGCTCTTTTTATTCAAGAGCAAGCAGCTCAATTTTCTTTCGATCCAACTACCCCTATATTACCATCTGCGCCTTCGCTGCAAACTTTTTGGGATCTTGCTGAAAGGGATATAGTACCACTTGGAGATAGGAGAACTTCGCAGATGACGAATGTGATCCCTCAATTGGTTCGAGATCTTTTTTTGCAAATACAAAATAGAGAACCGGGAACTCAACAAGAAAAAGAACAAACCTGTAAGGCTAAATTATTAGCTTTGCAAAATCATTATATTGAGACTTTAAAAAGCTCCGAGACGACCCAAGCGAAATGTTTCCCTCAAGAGACAGATCCGGCGAAGCAAAAGCAGCTTTTTGAAACTCATTTAATAGATATGCAAGAGCGTCTTAAAATGGTGTATTCTGTATCGCATCAGGCTTATACCTGTGATTTTCGCTATGAGGTTCCTGAACAAAATCAAATAGTTTCTCAATTTTCTAAGAATGTGAAAACCACTTTACAGTATCCACCTTGTATAGCGCCTATATTATCAAAGGTTCCGGCCTGTTTGTTGCCCACACCTAAAGCTGTTAACGACACTTTGGGCTTTATTGAGAAGCATTCCCAGCAAGCGCTTTCTCGAGCTTCGAATGTTTTGCCATTTGGAACCGGATCTATTCGTAATCATCCGATACAATCTTTGGCAATGGCTGTAGGTGCTTACTCATTATATCGTTTATGTGTTCACGACTATCCTTTAGAGAGATATGTATTAGATTTTGTCTCTTCAAGAGCTTTCTTGGGGTGTTTTGTATTGGGCATGCATGGGGTATATGCTAAAAAGTTTATTCCATGGGAGAAAAGGAATTGGAAGCTTTCTGTGGTTCCCGCGACGGTCTTTTTGACCTGGTTACGTAGTCAGACTCTTTTTTCTTCTCATCCTTATCTTTCCATTGTAGGTTCTTTGGGGGCGGAGGCATTGGTATTGGGAAGCTCATCCGTTGTATCTAGTTGTGTAAAAAGCCTTTCAAATGGGGTTGTTTCCATACACAAAGCTACGCCTCGGTTTGTATATCCAATGATCGCCGCAGGCATTGCCGGAGGCGCGTGGGATGTATTGAAATCCGGCTATCCAAATCTTGCCAATGCTTCATTGGTAGCTGGAGCTTTATTGTGTCTGGATGAGGGTATACCCATTGTATCTTCCATTGTAAAAACCATACCTAAATTGGGAAAGGCTGTTGTATCTAGTATTGTTTGTAGTTGTTCTTGTGTAAGAAGCCTTTCAAATAGGGTTGTTGCTATACACAAAGTTACACCTCGGGTTGTATATCCAATAATCGCCGGAGGCGCGTGGGATGTATTGAAATCCGGCTATCCAAATCTTGCTAATGCTTCATTGATTGCTGGAGCTTTATTATGTCTTGATGAGTGTAGTGGATCTTCCAT
>JBAXUO010000074.1:0-7367 GCA_037129625.1 Chlamydiota bacterium | reverse complement strand
CGGCTTTAAAGTAGCGTCTTCTTCGGGAGACCATTGTCTAAAAGGGCTTAACATATCTTTGTTTTTTCCTTCCGTGAGCGTTTTCGAAAGGACGCCCATTTTATCCATAGTCTGGGCTACGTTAAAGTAAGGGCCGGAAATAACTCCGATAGAACCAATAATACTTACAGCGGACGCATAAGTTTTATCTGCGGCGCTACTGATATACATTCCACCAGAAGCACAGAGTCCGTCAACAAAAGCATACACTGGGATTTTATATTTCATTTTATATTCAGACAGAATTTGATAAATGTTATAGGAAGCGGTAACGCCTCCCCCTGGAGTACTCATATGAAGAAGGATTCCTTTAACTTTATCCTTCATAATTCCTTTTTGTGCTTCAAGCAATTGAGATAATACGATTTCACTAGTTAGGTTATCTTTACCAATCTCTCCATGGATTTCTAATTGTAAAATAATAGGAGCCGAACGCATAACTTCGATTTTATCATTAGCATCGGGGAGATAAACAATTTCATTTTTAGGAGGAGGAAATCCACCGCTACTGAAAATAGAGCTTAAGAATATGATCGGAATCAACGCGATAAAAAAGCCAAAAAATCCGAAAAAAACTTTTAAAAAGCTTCTCCAAGCGGATGAAAACAAAGATTCTCTAATAATTTCCATGAAAAAATCCCTTACGTTATCTTTTTTTCATTCTAACTTAGAGGAGGAATTTTTCCCAATGTGTTTAGGTATTTCTTTTTTTTCTCAAATGGAAATGGAAAAAAAACTTAATGAATCATGCAAGAACAGGACTTTATTTGTTTGAGCCCGTTTTTTTCGATTTTCTTATTTATCAAATCATCCCGAATTGTTTTCAAAGCCTTTGCCATCTCTGGGATAAAAATAGTCGCACAATTTATAAAAGGGCCATTGATCAATACTACTTGAAACCAACTCTCATCCTTGAACGTTGCTTTCTGAAATAATTCAGCAACTTTTTGACAACTTACTATACGTCTTTCTTCAAAATACTCAGCATTTACCCTTTCAAAAGCCATCTCTTGCGAGTTACTTTGAAAGCGGGTCTTTTCTTCTAAAAGATCATAGAGAGTCCCAAATCTGGGGAAAGCTACAGAACTTGAATCAAAATTTGTATTTAACATAAGAAACGCTAAGTTCAAATTTCTAAAAAATCATAAAATGAAACAAAATTAACTAACAGCGTTTAAAATTGGATGTTAGTGAAGAATTAAAAATA
This sequence comes from Chlamydiota bacterium, assembly GCA_037129625.1. Taxonomy (GTDB): domain Bacteria; phylum Chlamydiota; class Chlamydiia; order Chlamydiales; family SM23-39; genus JBAXUO01. Next base: position 6,121 of record JBAXUO010000074.1, on the reverse strand, counting down.
ATCTATTGACTAGATGATGAAAAAGAGATAGATTTTACACTCATGTTTTTAATCAAAATTTTTTTGGCAATTGAGGTTAGTAGATGATTCAATTTTATAAAAAGCACATTTATATTGGTGCTATTTTTTTTGCGTTTTCTATCTTGTCTGCACAAGAAGAGGTAAAAGAACAAGTTAAGGTTTCCAAATCTCTTGAAAAAAAGAACCCTTCTTTTTATGAAGTTCAACTAAAAAATAAGCACATTATTTTAGATGTGCAAAATTATATAAATACAACAATTCTTCCAGCGGAATCTTCTTGTGAAATAAAAGACTTTTTCAACAAAAGAATTCTAACAGATGAGAGTCTTTCTTCTAAGAATAAAGTTATCTACAAAGGGTTGGGAAGAATATTTTTGAACGGAAAAAAACTCGAGTCATTAAAAGACGGTTTTTTTCTCGATTGGTTACATGAAGATCTTTTAAAAAACCAAACACCTTATTATGCCTATGACCCAAATAGTGTGACGGAGCGGAATGTTGACGAGTTTGTAATACGTTTGAACAAGGGAAGGACTTACTGGAAAAAAATATATAAAATTTCGAACTTTTCTGAATCAGATATTGAGAACACGATTGCATTCATCAATTTACCTGGCAATAAAACTTGTTTGACCTTGATGTCAAATAAGCTTCCTTATATGACCCATCATGCTTTGCTTGTATCTAATTTATTTGAAAATTGTGAGCAGGTATTAAATGAAAAAATTTTAAAACAAGGCCTTGAATTTTTATTCTTTTTTAAAGACTCAAGAGTGAGGATTGGATGTAGTTTAAAACTGCAAGATGCAAAAGGGAATTGGCAACCTGTAACCATAGACCATTTTCATTGGCAATTATTCAGTAATGTTCTACCCATAGAAAACAACACTCTCTTTCCAAAAAAAATCTTTTTCAGAACTAAAGAAGTAAAGATTTTTAAAACGACCCATTACCCATTGGATGGATATCTTTTTCAGAGCAAATCTGTAGAACCCCTAAATAAAGCTCTTATAGATTTTATCAAAGTTCTCAATCAAGAAAAATTGGTTTATAATCTTCTTGGGACCTTTGATGCTTGTACGGGTTCGGTGAATGTTTTTGTCATTATTAGAAAATTGAAAACTGATTTTGGAATTATTGAAGCATGTGGATGCATCCGTGTCGAAAATGAAGAAGAATTTAATCATTTACAAGTGAAAGACTATATAGGGGCTAACAAGGTTGATACAGACATCATAAACCATGTAGAAAAGCTCTATCTATCTTCAGCTTTAGAAGCCACTGTTTCAAATCTTGGAACTGATAAATTCATAAAAACCTTGCAAGGAAATTCTGATGCCCAATTATTCTTAATCGAAAGAAAAAATAAGAGCAAACAAGTCATTAAACTGGCATATAAAAAAGATCTTGGGTTTGAAAAAACGGCTTTAGAAAAAGAGTTTTTGCAATTGCAATACTTACATAATCTATATCCAAACCATTTTTCAAAAATTTTTTTTGAAGAAAAAGGAGATTATGTTTCCCTTAGAATGAACTTTATTGAAGGGCTAACTCTTGAAGAGTGTTTTTGCGATCCAAAGACTCTTTTCAATGATAAAATAAAGTCGTTAAAAGAGGCTCTTTCCTTACTGTTGAGTATTTATTCACAAAAGAAGTTTAATGATACAGAAAATTTTTTAGAAACGGCCCATTTTCAGAGAGTGAAAGATCGATTAGCTTTAGCGCAAAAGAAAAATGCAAAATTTCAAAAATTAGCAGGTCAAAAACATCTTTTCATAAATGGGGAAAAGTATGAATCGTATGTTTCTATTCTGAATTTTTTCAAAAATGATGCTGTCATTTTGAAACTTTTAACGCCTCCTTTTTTAGGCTTGTGTGCGCATGGAGATTTTATTCCATCGAATATTCTTATCGAAAAGGACGGTAACATACAATTTATAGACATAAGAGGCGTTATTCCAACAGATGGGGCTTGCAAATGGGATTACATATATGACCTTGGAAAATTGAAGTTTTATTTAAGCTCTTGGAAATTAATAATAGAGAATAAATTTGATCTTCAAAAGGTGGATGAAAATAGCTATAATTTTCATTTTCAAACAATCGATTCCTTATGGAGAGATTTTTATTTTTGTTCGCAACATTTGACAGATTTTCTTACTTCTTCACCAGAATTTGTTTCTTTAGCTCAAGAAGATCCTTATTGGAAAATAAGGGCTCTTTTTTCTGAGGCGATGGATTGTTTTGCCGAAACTTCCTCAAGGATTGAAAAAAATCAACTTCAGCAAGCTATTGCCGTCTACTTGATGGGGACCATTCAATTGAATAGACTTAAAGATCTTTTAGAAAAGGAAAAAGATGCTATTTATAAAAATGGTGGAAGGGATCTTTCTCAAATATCGAATATGGAAGGTTTAACTTTTTTCTCTAAAACCTTAACGCTTTTCAATAAAAAGGAAATAATCCCTTTGCAAGAAAAGTATGTTCACCAATTGAAGGATTCCGCTTTTCTAGCAGATTCTTTTTGTGTAAAGAATGAAGCAAACAAATTATTGTACAAGGCAAAAAAGAATTTTTTACCCATCCGAGCCGAAGGAGATTATGAAAAGCAATGGCGTTTTGACCTTACAATTTATTCTGCAGAACCTTTTCAAACTCATGAATTAAACAGATCCACTGGGCATTTGAATGGAGAAAAGGAAATAGAAATTTTTCAAGTTTGGGAAGGAAAGGTTCGCATTTATTATCAAATTGAAAAAGACAATCAAATGGTAGCCTTTTATCAAGATTTAGGACCCGGTGAGTATTCCATTATTCCTCCCGGCGCATGGCATTCAACCCATGTTTTAGAAGGTCCTGCTGTTGTGGGAAATATTTGCAATAGAGAAGGATTCTTTGGGCAAGAAAACAAACCTTATCGAGGAGAAGGGGCTTTTACTTTTTGCCAAGAAAAGGGTTTTGGTGTATTTCCTATTCTAAATCCTAAGTTTTCCCAAGAAAATACTTTAAAACTAATTGAGAAAAAGCCTGACTTACTACCGGAAAATATTTCTTCAAAATATAAAAACTTGAGTGAATTTTTTACAGGGGCATCTTTAGATGAATTAGAAGAGTTTGCTCAAACCATTTTTAAGAAAAAGAGCTTATGACTTTTTGGTTTTTTAAAGCATTACCATGTAACAAGATAAGAGTGTTTAATTTTGTTGCGTTTTTTCTTGTTTTTTTTACATTGGTCTCTTGTTTTAATCCTTCAAAAAGTCTGGAAATTAGAGAAATCTTTTCGTTTTCAGAAGTAAAAGAAGATTTTCCTCAAGGTTCCTTGTTTTTATTTGATATTGATGAAACGCTTATTTCTTCCAAAGATATACTTGCTAAAAGCAACCCTTGCCCTTTTTGGTTTTATTTTCCTCTATATTTTTCGTGTCCAGAGCTTCTCATAACCTCAAAGTGGGAAGAAACTCTCAGTTTAATACAGCTACATGCAAAAAAATATCTTATAGAACCTTCTGTTATTTCTAGGATAAAAGATCTTAAAGAAAAGGGTTTTATATTTCTGGGATTGACAAGCTTGGAAACTGGTTCTTATGGTGTTATTTCCTCTTTTCCAAAATTGCGCCATACAAGGTTGCTTGAAATAGGGATTGCCTTTAGTTTGGATTTTGGCAATTGTATTTTTTCAAATCTTCCTAGTTATCGAAAAAACTATCCAGAGCTATATGAAGGGATTTTATGTACAAATCATTGTCCAAAAGGGGCTGTCCTTGCCTCTTTTTTTGATTTTTTTCGATTAAAACCTCCTCATGTCATTTTTTTTGATGATAGAAAAAGTAATCTTGTTTCTGTAGGAACCATTTGCAAAAAAAGAAAAATTCCTTGTTCTTTATATCTTTATAAAGGGGCTACTCGATTGAGTAAAGATTGGAATAGTCATTTGATTTTAAAGCAAATAAAATTCCTTTTACGAGAAAAAAGATGGTTTAGCGATCTTGAAGTTGAAAAAATGTAATAGTCTCTCCATATGCTGTAAAATTAGGATCAATTTTTCTATTGTCAACTCTGATTAAAGAGAAAATCCTCCCATGAGAATGAAACATGGATTAGATCAATAACTATTTTTAAAAAATTAAATACAAATAAGCAGTAAACGGAACTTGGTCTATCTATAGAATCTAAAAAAACAATTCATTACTCTAGAAGCTGACCAAAATCGATAACCTTATCGAAGTACTCCTCGTCTAAAACAGCATCTTCTACACCATTCACATGGATAAGAACAGGTCTAATCGAAAAATGTCTAGGCACTTTTAAACGCTTTCTTTTTTCTTCCATTTCCTCGATAACTTTTTTTCCTATGGGGTTTTTCGAAAATTTAATCTCGAAAATATACAGGTTATGAAAACGAGTTTGGATCATGTAATCGATTTGGCAGCCGGACTGTCTTTTTGTCGAACTTTGGAAAAAGGGACCGTCCATCACAACTTCTTCAGGAGATATCCCTACTAATTTCCAAACAGACTTACGGTTATGGACAACAAGATTTTCAAACTGCAAACCCATGACACCTTCCCAACCAGGAAAACTTGTCAACGAAGAAGATGAAAAAATTCCTTTTTCAATTTTAGAAAGGTTGCGAGAGATATATTTTAAATAAAAGCGAAGATAATTATCACTCAAACGGTAACGACTTAACCTTCCTTCTTTCCCGTCCTCTAGAAACCAAGAAAAATCCCTTTGAACAAATCCTGCTTTTACCAGATCATAAAGATACTTATTACGTAATCCTCCTCGACTTTTTTTAAGTTCCTTACAAATTTCAACAAGTTCTTTAGGGCCTTCTGCAAGACTAATCACAATCTCCCTATAGCTTGCATTTCGACGAGAGAATAAGTCAGAAAATATCTCATTAAATTCTCGAACCAATAACCCGCCCTGCGTAAAACAAAGGTCTTGAATATTTTTCTCAGCTGGAAGGTTTGGCGTGATTTCTTCAAGATAACGAGGAACCCCGCCTGTAATTGACAAAAGTTTAAATTTTTCGTAAGAAGCAATACGCTTTTCTTTAGGATGCCAAAAAGCATTACAGACGTTTAAAGGAAGTTCCTCCAAGACAAGATCTATCGTGATTCTTCCAACAAAGCCCGTACTACTAAGAATATTATCTTCAATCCAAGAAGAAATTGAACCGCAAAGAGCCATAATTAGATTAGGATTTTTACTAAAATACATATCCCATGCGATTTTTAACTTACCTAAGAAAGTTGGATCTTTTCCTCCCATCCATGATATTTCGTCAAAAACAACAATAACCCGGCCCTTTTCAGTATGTTTCGATAGTGCCCAAAAAATATTTCCCCAATCATCGGGTTTTATTCCGGGTAAACCAGCTCGTTCCATTTGATTCACAAATTCTACGCGTTGCAGCTGCGCGTTTATTTTACGAACAGGAGGCATTCCAGAAAAGAAAAAGCCTTTCATTTCTTTACCAAACTCTGCTAGTAATCTACTCTTTCCGATTCTCCTTCGACCCCGCACTACAATGAGACTGGCACTTTTTTTATGCAGAAGCCCTTTAAGCCTAGCAACTTCAGGCTCACGCCCAATGAAGGGTGACATTGTCATCTATAGCTCCCTGCTTTAAGATTAAATATGACCTCATTATAAACGATCCATCAATAAAATACATCCCCAAATCGACATTATGTCACTTTAGGGATCAAAAAACGAACGCAAAAATCCATCCCCAAATCGACATTATGTCACTTTAGGGATCAAAAAATGAACGTAAAAATCCATCCCCAAATCGACATTATGTCATTTTGGGGATCAAAAAAATAATTTGACAAACATTCATTCACCGAACAGTTAATCCTTAAGCTTTTTTCTTCTTCGCAAGGGACTAAACTCTTGAAAAAGCTCTACAAGATCCTGGTTTTTAAAAAATGTCAGACTACATGATGTTTTTCTGGAAACATGCAATCAAATGGAGGCAGAATTGATTGAGTTTGGAGCAGAGGACGATCAGGTTCATTTGATGGTATGTTGCCCTCTGTTGAGCGACAATTAGGATTGCCGCTTAGCGACAATTATCTTTGCCGGTAAA
>JBAXUO010000073.1:0-7453 GCA_037129625.1 Chlamydiota bacterium | reverse complement strand
TCAGAAAAAGAATTAAAATTGTTACATATTTTGAAAGTTCAAAAATGGGTCAGCAATGTTAAAATTATTGTTGAAATAGCTTATTCTTGTTTTGTTTTATTGGGATTGATTACTACATCTCCGCTTTATTTTTTGGTGGGATCGACTGTGTTAGTTGTGCCACTTATTTTATTAGCTATTGCAGATAGCGTTTTGCTACATAAAAGGCTTCACGCTTTAGATTAATTACATGGGTAGCTCAAGACTTTAAGTCAATTAAAGGGAGGGGATAGAAAAAGAAAACTGATAGTTTATGGAAAATAGAGAAATGAGAAGCTTTCTCTAGTGTAAAAATTCTCTGAAGAAGATGCTGTGAATTACATAGAACAATTTTATAAAAAGCCATTCTCTATAACTCCTACTCTTACTGAAATGAAAATTTTAGCCCAGAAGGTGGAATATTCTCCCAGCCAACTAAAGGCTGCTATGAGATATATTTTGGAGTGCCATACAACTGTTTCAGAGTTCCTAGATTTGTTAAAAAGCGTTTCTATTCAAGAAATTTTGAATTAGAGCAAAAAGTTGATTCTCTCTTTGTTTAGCCAAAGACATTGTCCATCAATGGAATGAAATGTTTTCAACTTCACTCTGATTTCAGTTCTTAAACAAATACTTTTACTAAATTTGAATTGTGCCATAAACAATCAACCTATATAGTAGGTTATATAACCTAAAATGTAGGTAAGTTCATTATGCTAGAGTCACTTTTCGGTGGAAAGAATGTAGAAAAAGTTTTTTTTTATCTTTTAATTAATGATCGCTGTTATGGGGGGCTGTTGCGTCGAACTTTTGGACAAGCCTTGTCTCCTTTTCAGAAGGTTTTAGATCGATTAGAAACCGGTGGAATAGCTGTCAGTTTTTTGGAAGGAAAAACTCGATGGTACCAATTCAATCCAAGGTATCCTTTTTTGCAAGAATTGAAAGCTTTTCTTACAAAAGCTTATGCATTCCTCCCCCAAGAAACAAAAGATAAATATTATGAGCCGGTGATTCGAAAAAGACCTCGCAGGAAAGGAAAGCCTCTATGAAGAAAAAAATCAATTATAAAGAAATTTCTCTTGAGGAACTTGCAGCAATCGTGTCGGAAAAATTAAAAGAGCATGGGATCGAAAGTGTTTTAGTGGGCGGCGCCTGCGTTTCCATCTATACTCATAATCGCTATCAATCTTACGACTTGGATTATGTGACTTACGAAGACACGAAAACGGTTGCAAAAGCTTTAAATGAATTGGACTTTCAGAAAAAAGGAAAATATTTCAGCCATCCCCATTGCCAATACTTTATCGAATTCGTTTCACCTCCGGTATCCATTGGAAACGAGCCGATCCTTCATTTTGAAGATTATCAAACGCCTCTAGGGACTATCAAAATGCTCACACCTACTGATAGTGTAAAAGATAGACTTGCCAGCTTTTATCATTGGGACGACAAACAGGCTCTAGACCAGGCTATAACCCTCTGCAAAGAGATTTCAAAAAAAATTGATTTTCGAGAAATTAAGAGATGGTCTCTACAGGAAGGTCACCCCCAAAAATTTGATTCTTTCTTAAAAAAATTAAAAATGAATCTCAAGAAAACGTTCTGAATCCATCTCCTCACCTTCATACTAAGAATTTATACATTACTTATTGATTTAAAATATGTTATAAGTTTTTTTTTATCCGGTGGTCTAAGAGCAGGAATAGTTTAACTTCCCAAAACACCCCTCTCTTTTGTGTTCAGAAAACTCTGAAAATTCTTTGACTTTAATTTTTTTTAATATAAAGTTTTTCCTTTTTATAAATCATCAAAAACATTGTAGGAGGCTCTATGTATATTCTTGGAAAAATTTTTAGTCATCCTCAACCCATTGTTGATCCAAAAATGGATAAATATTCGCGGCTTAGCAATTGGGTTGGTACAGTTAAAGTGATTGTAGGGATTGTTGCGGCTTCATTTGCTTTTATTGCAGCGTTTTTAACTGCTATTTATGCCATTCCTGTGGTAAAGAGATTTATTGAACAGGTGTTAACCCCTGCTTTATTATCGATACCTAGATTTTCGTTAGAGGCGTTTCGTGGAGTGTTTATGGTATTTACGATGTTAGACATTGTTCATCGCTGTTTAGAAATAAAGAGAAAGAGAGCGAATGCTAATTTAATTATCTCATCCTAATTACGTAGAGATTTTTAAAATTAAACTACCAAGAGACATTTGTGGTAGTTTAATGCATTTTTTTTACTTAGTGCGCAATAGAATACCCTCTTGTTTTTTAGGAGTCTTTTATGATGATTTTTGCCATCTTTGCTTTTTTTACCTATCCGGATGTTTCGGTTTCTCCTCAGTTACCAAAAGAACAAATAGCAGAGGAATTTTTTCAAGCAAAAGAAGGCTTTTTGGATCGTTGGGAGGCCTTTCGGAAAGATAAGAAATTTATTCCTTTTCAGAAAGGAAAGAGTGATGAGATTTTAGAAAAGGAATTTTGTCAGATTCAAGAGGTTCGTCATGGAGTTTGGTTTACGAATCCCTGTGAGGTGATTCGAGAGCCAACGGAAGGTTATGATGTGGCAAAATCCCTTCTTTTTGAGGATCTCTCACGAGCGAGAAATTGCATGGCTTTTTCTTATAACAATACGACTCCTTACTATAACGCAAGTACGATGGATATTGGGCTCTTTCAGTGTATTGCTTGTGAAGGTCCAAGAGTAACAGAAGTGAATCGGTTTTTTCAGATGCTAATTTCTTATCATGTCACTCATTTGGTTCGATTGACAGCGGCTAAGGAAGGTGACCATTTTAAATGCCATTCATATTGGGAGGGACATTTGGGCTCAGATTGTTCGATCTTACAAATTCCGGTGGCTCCAAATGTGTATTATCCTGTACAGGCTTATTCTCTAGAAGATTGGAAGGATAATCAAGGAATAGATCCGAAAAGACTTTTGGATCTGGTTCTTCAAGTGAAAAATGATGTGCCAAAGAAAAGAGGGATCCTTGCGGTACATTGCAGTGCGGGCGTGGGGAGAACAGGGACTTTTTTGGCAGCTCTTTCGATTGTGGTTGCTATAGATCGAAAGATTCCATTTAGCATTGAAGAGATTGTATATAAGCTTTCTTTACAGAGAATATATAGTGTGGCCCAAAAGAAACAGTATATCACGTTGCATCGATTGGCGGAAGAATATGTAAAGCGAAATAATTTGTAAAAAAATTCTTCTTTTTTATCTTTTTATACCTTTCATGTATAGTCAGTTATTATGAGAAAGTTTGTAATTTTTCTAATTTTATCTGCTTTTCTTTGGTCAGGGGAAGAAGAAGTTATTGCTAGGGTGCGTTCCCATTTGCTTGTAGGGGATAAAGAAAGTGCATGGGAAGAGATCCAAACAAAAGCTTTCTTGTACCCCCAATCCCAAAGGATGATAGGCGCCTATGTCGAAGTGTTGGCTGCCTTAGGCAAAGAGAATGAGGCGATTTCTTTTTTACAAAAATCCGGGAATTTCTTTCCAAAAGAACTGTTAGAGGAAATTGCTTGGGGAGTGATCAAAAAAGGAAAAGAATCTTCTCAATTCATGATCCGTCTTTTGACTTTACATGGAGCTTTTTCAACGCACGACACTAAGGCAGTCAGTCTGATTTTATCGTTTCTTAGAGATTCGAATGCGTTCCTACGAGCGCAGGCCGTTCGCATGGCTTGTTCCTATCGAGATGAAATCTTGAAAAAAGAAATTCGAAGACTTTTTGAAGAGGAAAAAGTTTGGCGGGTTCGTGAAGAAGTGATTATTGCTGTAGGGTTTTTAAAACTTCGAGATCAAGAGGCAAAATTAAAGGAAATGATTGCGAATGAACGAACCGATTTTTATGAAAAAGCTTTAGCCATTGAATCGTTGATTCAATTAAAAGATGTACACATTGAGAAAAAAGAGCTGGATCTCCTTTTTCAAAGCCCTCATAGCGGCTTTCGTATGCTTGCGATTGCTTTGGCAGTGTATGATGAAATCGCGGATCGAAAAGAAGATGTTTTTCGATTGCTTGACGATTCTATTGCTGAGGTGAGGATTTCTGCTTTGCAAGCTTTGGGTTTATATTATCGAAAAATTTCCTCTCGAGAAGAGATCAACAAAAAGATAAAAAATTGTGTGACAGATGTTGATAAGATGGTTTCACTCAGTGCGGCGTGGGTAGGGCTCCTTATCGATTCTCCTACGGGAGAAAAAGGGATGAGAAAATGGCTTTTTGATGAAGATCCCATGATGAGAAGATATGCAGCTTCAGCATTGACAGCATCAGGGAAACATGGCTTAGGGTTGCTTAAGGAAATGCTTTTGAAACATACGGATCCTTATGTGAAGATCAATTTGGCCATTGGATTGATTGGGCAAAGAGTGGATGTGAAACAGGCTGCGAATGTTTTGTATCAATTTTTTTCTAAGAAAAAAGAACTTTGGATGTGGCAGGAAGATCAATTTTTTGTTTTATTGCCTAGTACGATTCGACATGTGGATGAAATCCCGCAATATCCCGAAGCTATGGATATTTTAGTGCAATTAAGGCTCCTTTCCTATTTAGCAGTTGTTGACGATCGTAGAGGGGAAGAGGCCATTCGGCATTTTTTACAAGAGAAGTGTTTTGGAATAACAGGGCTAGCGTCTACCCTTCTTTTGCGAGAAGGGGATGAGAAAGCGATTGATTTGGTTAAGGCACTTTTGGTGGATAAGGATTCCAAGGTTCGCTTGCAAGCGGCTTTAGTTTTAGCTTTATTTGGAAAAGATCGGGCTGTGATTCCCATATTAGAAAAGTTCTATTCGACAGCCGATTATGAGTTAAAGTTAAAGATTTTAGAAGGGATAGGTCAGACTGGGGAAGAGGAGTCTTTTCCCTTTCTTTTAGAAGCGATGAAGGAGCCATTTTTAGGTTTGAAAATTCCTGCGGCATCTTCTTTGATTCAGTGCATGAATCGTTTATTTTTTTTCAGCTAGAAGAAATCGAGAGTAATCTATAGAATGTTCCAGTTAAAAAGGAAAATGCATTATGAGTTCAAGTTCATCTGTTTTAACTAGAGTTCGTTCGAATACTGTCCCTCAATCAGGAACTATAGATTTTAGGGCTATGCGGGAAGAGGAGGCCTTGGATGGTAGGATATTGGACAGGTGCAGAATTCGAAATAGTATTTTTTGTAGTATGAGCCCCTCTTTTAAAGGACCTACTTGTCATTGCTTTTATCCAGAGGTCAAAAAAGAAGTGTTGAAGGGGGAATTAGAAAGTTTTGTAGCCGATAGGCAAAGGAAATATCCAGAATATAATCCGAAAAGAGATCTAGGATATTTTATTCATAAATCTTTGCCGATAGGAAGCCATATTGTCATTCGAGCCGATTTGCACGGGAATTTATTCGCTATGGATGCTTTTTCTGAACAGATCCGACACATGAGATACTATTCGTGGTTAAATGGGGAAAACTCTTTGAAACAGCGTATTTTAACTGTGCTTCTTGGGGATGTGGTAGATAGAGGTCCCTCGAGTTGGTATACATTGAGATATGCCATGCAGTTGCCTGGGGCAGAAATTCTTCGGGGAAATCATGAAAATGTTTCTCTTAATCGACACTTGATTCATTCGGGGTATCCTTTTCCGTTTATGCGAGGAGATGCCAGCTATTTTTATACGGACTCGGCTTGTCAAACTGTGGATACAGGTTTTTTATCATCTGTGCAGAGGTTTTATTCTTACCTTCCTTTAGGATTGTCGGTAAGTTGTAGCGAAGGTGATGGACCTCGGGAAAGCATTATGTGTACTCACGGTACATTTGAGGTAGATTTAGATATGGTTCAACCTTGGAACCATATCTGTTTAGATAGAGAAAAGTCCATGGAATTTTCTCTAAGAATTCAAAGAATATTATCTAATGTTCCTGTCTCTTTTCGAGATCCGTCCGTAGAATGGGATGTTGTTTTGGATTATTTAGAGAATCGTTTTTATTTCGAAGAAGATATAAAAATGATTGGATCTGCATTAAAGTTGGACCATTTTCTCCACTATCAGAGGGACCCTGCTACAGGAAGAACGATGCAAGAGATTTTATTTGAGAAAAGAAGAAATCAAGGGGTTCTTAGTGTGGTGGAGGGAAGGAAGCTTGGCAAAATGAGGCTGTTTCTTCCGGTAAAGGAGAGTGTGAATTATCCTTCTGAGGTCATGGGGGCGTATTATAGAGTTATGTCTGATAGGAATAGTAGGTTATCTTATCATTTTCGCGGCCATGATCATTGGGAAGAAAAATGTGAGGATTGTCCTGTTTGGACTTTACCTGCGGCGCCTGAAGGGTGTTTAGTTTTGCCCCGTGGGGAGCTAGCCGTGGGAGCCGATGATGTCTTTTTAGATATTACCGTGACTTCAAATGTGGTTAAGCTGTGGGATTGTCAAAGGATGGTTCGTACCAGAGGTTCTGATATTTATCGGAATGGGGGAAAGTTTTCTTTACAGTAAAAAATTGAAAAAGCATAGTTAGGGGCTTATCGGATAAGGAAGGGGAGCGTTTCTTTTCTCATTTGAAGCAGTATAGAGAATAAACCATTAGACCTGCTTGGGGAAAGAGCTCCTTCTAAACCGATTTTCTTGAGGAAAACGGGTTCATTTTTCAAAATAGATTCAGCGGATTCTCCATTGTAGACGTGAAGAAGAAGGGCTGCGAGGCCTTTAGAAATTAGAGCGTCGCTTTCCGCATGGAAATACATGAGATGATTTTCTTGAAAAGCATGGATATAGAGGATACTTTGGCATCCGGGGACTTTATTGGCAGGGATTAAAAATTCGGAAGGGAAGGGGGGTAGATTCTTTCCCATTTCAATAATTTTTTCATAGGTTTCTTCCGGGGTGGAACAAGAAGAAAATTGAGAGAGTAAACTTGAGGTTTTAGAGAGGAAAGTTAAAGTCATACTGGTAAGTAATTTTCCTTTATTATAAAATATCCTCGATTATCTTGTCGATAAATCTCTTGACAGGAAAATCCTAAATAGGTTTTTATAGTTTGCATCTTGGAGTCCAAAAAAGTATGTCGAAGGAAGATACGATAAAAGTTGAGGGCAGGGTAGAAGAGCTTTTACCCGATATGACCTTCCGTGTAGTATTGGAAAACGGAATGAAAGTTATTGCTCATTTATGTGGAAAAATGCGAATGAGCAATATTCGTGTTTCAGTGGGAGATTTGGTATCTGTAGAGATGTCTCCCTATGACTTAACAAAAGCCCGCATCACTTATCGTCAAAAATAAAGAAGAGAATGCTGTTGATTTTATTTAATCGGCAGACTAAACTTGGATATTTTCAAGTGAATTTTATGTAAAAGAGCCCAGATAGCTCAGCGGTAGAGCACTTGCATGGTAAGCAAGCGGTCGTAGGTTCAATTCCTGTTCTGGGCAAAAGAAAAATATGACATTAGGATC
>JBAXUO010000072.1:0-7594 GCA_037129625.1 Chlamydiota bacterium | reverse complement strand
CTGCTCACCCTCAGCCGCTATGTTCTTAATATGTAGACTGATGTTCTGTTTGCTTGTCTGAAATAACTCTGCCATTTCTAACTGGGTCAACCATACGGAGCCACCTTCTGTGCGTAACTGAATACAAACCTTTCCGTCTGCTGTGGTATAGAGAACTAACTCACTATTTCCCATATAATCAAATCCTTAATAAAAAAATTTTAAAGTTATTCTATGATAATTTTTTTAAAATTCCCATCTCAAAAGTTCTGAACGCATAACTCCACCTCAGTTTATCTACAACCTACAATTTCTTATCCTTAAACCCTTCTCTTTCAATCTTCTTCCAGCTACATTCCCCTTTCATCCATTTGTAAAAAGCCAAAAGACGATAAAATACCAGATACTGCCGATACCCTAACTGTTCCAATACTGCACATAGAACCATCTTACAGGTATCAGCAAAGGAAAAATACCACTGAAAACTAATGTACTGCAACAATATCACAAATAAAGTAAGAAACATCGGAAAACCCAAAGCCAAAAGTAAGAACCACAATGCCGCATAGGCATTCAAATACCCAAAAAGAAAACTAAAAAGAACCGTCACATATCCCAATGACTCAATAATCGGCGATATTGCTTCAATAATTGCAAAATATGGATAACAAAGCATCCCATTCAACCCATATCTAGGATTAAACATCATCTTTTTGTTGTCCCACAAAGTCGCTATAAGCCCCCTCTGCCATCTCTCCCTTTGGTTCCCTAAAGCATCCCAAGTAAATGGAGCCTCCGTCATCGCACAAAGATCCGGAATCATCCGAATTTCATACTTCTCTTTTTTTTCTCTCATTCTTGCATGAAGCCGAAATACCAAATCTACATCATCCCCAATCTCCCTTTGATACCCGCCTATTTCTACTACTTTTTTCTTATCAAAAAGTCCAAAAGCCCCCGAAATCAACATGCAGCCCCCCATCCGATTCCAACCCTGCCTTCCCATAAAAAAAGCTCGTAAATATTCAATCACTTGAATAGCTGTAATCCATTGCCTCGGAAAATGAATTTTTACAATCCGGTTCCCTCTTAATTCGCACCCATTCACAATCCCAATACTCCCCCCAGTTGCAATCATGTTTTTACTCATAAAAAAGGGGCGAATCAAACTTTGTATGGTCTGATCCAAGACAATCGTATCAGCATCAATTATAAGAAAAAAAGCAGAAGTACATACATTGACCCCGGCATTATTGGAATCAACCTTTCCGCCGTTTTCTTTATCCACAACCACCAAATTTGGATATTCCTGAGACCGATAATAGTTTCTTACCCTCTGGGTCTTCAATAACGGAGGTATCCTCGGAGGTACCGGAAAAAGATGAAAGGTTTTTTTCAAAACTTCGAGAGTATTATCCTTCGACCCATCATTCACAATGATAATTTCTTTATATCGATAAGTCAGATGAAGCAGGTTATTCACTGTAAAAACAATACACTTCTCTTCGTTATAAGCCGGAACAATAATAGTAACCTGAGGCGCTGAATCCGAAAATAAAAGTCTATCCCAATTCTCATACCGTACCTCACGGTATCTTCGTACAATCTCCGGTACAGCCATAATCAATAAAAAAATATAGAAAGATTGAACGAACACAAAATAGAAAAAAATTCCTAAACTTGTACTATCTAAAAAAGAACTTAATGTCATCTTTTCTCCTCAATCCGGTAAAGATAGAACATATTGCACCGTTTCAAAAATAGTTGGAAATTTATCCTGAGGGTATCCCATTAATATTCTACGCCCCCCATCCCCTAGGCTTTTTAAAGCCAGCGCCGCATGGACTCTCACCCACCACTCCGGATCCAATAACCCGTGAATCAAACTCTCTTTTACATTAAGACCAAAAAGCCTTCCGAGAATCGTTACCACAGTCCCTCGAATTTCATACGAAGGATCATCTACAAGAGCTATCATCTTCTTTTTCTCAATAGCAGAAGGGAAATTCTCTAGAATTTTTAACGCCTTAAATCGAAGCTTTTCATCCTCTGAATTTAAATCCTGCATAATATAAGGCAAAAGATCGCTATCAAATACTTGAGATAAAATATCTAAATAAACAAGTCTAAACCTTGGATCTATTTCCAATTTTAACTGCTCTCGGATCCATCCCAAATTCCCTGAATTTCCTTGTAAAATAGCGTCTCGATAGAAAAACCTTCCCTCTTCTCTCTCTTCTACCATCACATTGACAATGGCTTGTAATAATCTCATGGTCCCAATCTTAGCCGCTGCAACTGAGGCAGAAATGCGTATGATATTCGCTGAATCTTGTAAAAGTCTCATTACTTTGGATTCCTCTTCTTGCATCGGAAGAAGTGAAAAAGTTCGAGCTGCGAAACTTTTTTTCAAGATAGTTCTTTTCATAGCCCATTTTCGAGCCAAGGGCAGCAAATATTTTTCTACCACCGGCAGAGAAATGCTTTTCCAAATATCCCCTCGAACTTTCGCACTCAAAGATTCGATTACTACTAAAATAGAATACGGAGAGGCTTTCTTCAAAAGAGCCTCAGAAATATGCGGCTTTTCCTCTCGTAAAGCTTGCAAAAAAGCCTCTTTAAGACTCTCTTCTTTACTTTTCATCTTACTTTTCTTCATTTGAAAAAAGAAATGAAAGAAAAAAATCAAAACCATCAACAAAAGAACCAAAAAGAATTCTACTTTGGTTATTACGATAATCTGCTGTAAAAAATAATCAAATCTTGAAGTCATTTTTTTATCAACTTAAGTGCTTTTTCCATCAAAATCGCCATACTAAATGGCTTAGCAATATAATCTACAGCCCCCTCTTTCAAACCATCCATCACATCCTTTTCTGCAGAAAGGCGGGATAAAAAGAGGACAGAGGGAAACTTTTCATACTCCCTTTTCATCTCTCGATAAAATTCTAAACCATCTCCATCGGGAAGGACTCGATCCAAAATAAATAACGAAGGCAAATCAGAAAGATGCCTTTTTCTCATATCGTCCTCAGCTTCCTGAATCGTATTTTTTACAGTGACAGAGAACCCTTCTTTAGTAAAAGCAAAGGATAAAATCGAACAAATATCGGTATCGTCATCTAGCAAAAATATCTCTTGCGTTTTCTTTTTTGTAGGAATGATATCCGTACATTCCACAAAACCACTTCCGGAAGCTTCCGCCTTAAGTAGATATTTCTTAGCGCTTTTTAAAAGTTCTTCCGCCGTTTTTCCATCCGGGGGAAATATCGCCACTCCCGCACAAAAAGAAACTCGCTTTTCTCTTTTACCCTTCAATTTGAAAGCTACGGGACAATCAGCAATACATGCTTCTAAATTTTTTTTCACTTCAGAAGAAGAAACATTTTCAAAATATATACCAAACGTATTTTCTTCATACCTAACCATAAGATCTCGGCCAGGAAAAGTTCTTTTAAGGTAGTTACTGATCTCCACAACCAAACGATCCGCTTCTACAGCGTCTTCTTTTTTGATCTCAGCATACTGTAAAATGGTTAATAACCCTACACCTGCTGTTATGTCTTCAGATGGGATTTGTTCGATTTGTCTAGATAGGGAATATACAAAAGCCCGTTTAGTATAAAAGCCTGTTACAAGATCTCGGACCTGTTCTAACTCTTGGTACGATTGTGAATAAGCAAACCGAAGAACTTTTGATTGCAACACGCTTCTAACAATGGGTTTGATTAAAAAATCATCCACTCGTCCCTTATAGGCTGTAATCTCCATCTCTTCCTCTCGAAGAGGGGTTATCATAATCACAGGAATATTGGAAAAAGTCGGATCTTTTCGAATCGCTTGTAATACCTCAAGGCCCGATTGCCCATCTAATTTCACATCTAAAAGAATAAGATGAGGACGAAAAGAGGCCAAAGCATCGAAAAACTTTTCAGGAGACGTCATCGTCTTCACTTCTACGTTTATTCCTCCTAGGACCGATGAAATAAAACTACAAACATCCGGATCTTCTTCTACAACCAGAACTTTAAAAGCTTTTTCAAAATAAGCTGGGATAGAACTTTCTACTACTTCAAAAATACTATTTACAATCACAGGTTCATCTACAATGTAGTCTATACCTTCTTTCATGACTAAAAATCGCAAATCGGTTTCAATTTCAGGTAAAATAATCCCAAGAAGTGTTTGCTTTTCTTTCTTTTTAAACTCTTTAAGCCATCGAATCGGCTCAAACCCCTCTTTAAGTTTCTGCTGTACCATCGGTTTTTTCGAAAAGCATTTTCCCATAATCATAACACGAGGGCGGAAGTCTTTATCTTGAATGGTTTTGACAATCGTATCAGGCTCATTTTGAATGAGGACCCGAAGATTTCTTCTTTTCGCTTCTTTCTCTACCAATCTTAAAAGATCTTCATCAAAATAGGCCAAAAACAAATCACAGCTAAAAGCTTCCCCTTTGGATAAGGGTTTTGTTTTAAATTCCTCTTCAAAAAATCTAGTTTCCTGTTTGGTGATCGCCCCTTCTAATTTTTTGATAAAAGCTTGTAACTCTTTGATATCTTTTGCTTTAAGCTTCTTTTTCTTTGCTCTTTCTTTCCACTCATCTAAAACAAGAACTTCTTTTTTGCAAATATCCCCAAGCTCCATAAACCCATACATCCCTGCGCTACCGGAGATCTTATGAGCCTCTTCTCGAAGCTTGGAAATATTGTCTACAGACGGATCTTCTTTTATAAGCAAAACTAAATCCGATAGATTTTGGATTTTATCGGGCAAAGAAGCTCGATAGTTCTTCGCCAAATCCTCCATCAATTCTTTATAAGAATCTCCACCATCACTCATGAAAAAAAACCCAGTACCCCTATCTTTATTCTATATAATGAAAAGTACTTTTAATTCTAACAAAATGAATAGTGCAAAAAATAATAAGAAAAATTACAGTAAAAAAAGGAGGTTCCCTCCACAAGGAACTGTTTTTAATATGAAAAAAAAATATATTTATCTTTTAGCTGTGTGTTTCATAGTTTTTTTAGTTTCATTCCAAATACAAAAGAAAGAAATTCCCATCAGCGTCCCAAAGAGCGAAACCCTTTTTCCCTATATAAACGGCCCTGAGCAAAAAACCTCCATCCCTTCTGAGAAAACCACTTACCTGAAGCCATTCAATAAAGGAAAAAAATCCCGCTTCGCCATCTATCTCACCGACACAGATTCTTCCTGGCTGGGACTCGTCAGAGGTTTAAAATCTATAGGAATACCCTTTCTCATCACTAAGGATTTATCAAAGGCTTTAGAACACCGTGTTGTTTTTGCCTATCCCTTTCTTTCGGGACGTCAATTAAATACCCCAAAAAAAATGGAAGCGATGAAAACCTTTCTATCCAAAGGCGGGGTCTTACTCACATCCAACATCTATGGAGCTTTAGATACCACCTTAGGAAAAGAAGAACAAAAAGTCTCCAAACAACACGAAAAACTCCTCTTTAATAAACATAAGTATACCCGATCTTTTCTTCACGCTAATGAACAAGAAATCTCTTTCGCAAATAAGAAAGATCCCGACAGTCTTCTAACAGCCACATCTTTTTCTTATACCACGGCAAAACCTATCGCCTTCTATGAAGACAATACGGCAGCTATCATCCAAAAAACATATGGAAAAGGAAGTGTTTTTTTCTTTGGGTTGGATGTGGGCTTTTTCTTAAACAAAAGCTATAATAATCGCCAGTCTGCAGATCCAAACCTATCCTTCAAAGATTTTAGCCCAAAAGTAGATGTCTTTTTACGTCTCCTTAAAGAAATCTATGTAGATAATGATCCTACAGCTATTACCTTTGGCTCTGTCCCCTACCACCGAGCTGTAAGCGTCATTATTACCCATGATATAGACTCCACAAAATCCCTTAGCCGCTCCATAGAATTTGCAAAGCTTGAAAAGAATCAAAACGCACCAAGTACCTATTTCGTCACCACTCATTATGTAAAAGATTACGAAGAGATGGATTTTTTTAATCCAAAATCTCTACCTATTCTTCAACAAATAAAAGATCTAGGAATGGATCTCGCTTCCGGTGGCGTAACTAAGTCCAACTTTCTTCCTTCCTTTCCTATTGGGAGTGGTAAAGAGAAATATCCGGAATATAACCCTGCGGTAATCGACAAAAAAACAATCAAGGGTGGCTCCATTTTAGGAGAATTAAGAGTAAGTAAATTTCTTTTAGAAAATCTTCTGACAAATGTAAAATGTCAATCCTTCCGTCCCAATGACCTACAAGCACCGGAATATTTACCCCAGGCTCTGAGCGCAACACAGTACTCCTTTAGTTCTATGGAAACAGCTAGTGATGTGTGGACCCATTTGCCCTTTCAGCTCACCTATAATCGAAAATATTCCGCCTTAGTCCCTGTTTTTGAATTTCCAGTTCTCAGAGCTTCCTTGCTTCAAATTAACTCCCAAATACAAATCGCTAAAGAAATCAGTCGCTATGGAGGCCTTTTCCTATTATCTATTCCTCTTGAAGAAGAATTTTTACCTTTAGAAAGGCAAATCATAAAGGAACTCAAAGACATCTCTTGGTTTGGCTCCCTATCAGAATTTGGAAGTTTTTGGGCCGCAAGAAATATCCTTTCCGTTGATGTTGAAGATAATATAGTAAAGATTCAAGCTCCAGATCCCATTTCGGGATTTTCACTAGAAATACCCAAAGGATGGAAGCTGACAAAAAGCTCTTCTGCTAAAACAAAAATCTCCCAAGAAGGCAATGTCCTTATCTTTGATAAGATTTTTGGGCAATTAGAACTAACTTTTTCTATCCGATAAACATAAAAAAAGAAAAGGAAAATACAAATGGCTAAAAAGATCCTTGTCGTAGAAGACAACAAAGACAATAGTCTATTAACCCAAAAAATTTTAGAACATTACGGTTATGAAGTGAAAATCACAGAAACAGGAAAAGAGACACTCGATTATTGCCAAAGCAATCCCCCGCCTTCTTTGATTTTAATGGATATCTCGCTTCCCGATATCGACGGTCTCGAATTAACGAAACAACTCAAAAAAATGGGAAACTATTCGTACATTCCGGTGATTGCCGTAACGGCCCATTCTACAAAAGAAATGGAAGTGAAAATTTTAGAAGCCGGTTGTGTGAACACCTTGTTTAAGCCTTATACGCCGCCGGAATTCGTTAAAATGGTGCAGCAATATGTCGGCAATCCTTAAGATCCGCAGGGGAAAAAAAGAGCCAAGCCCCCTTTAGCCGTTTCCTTATAGCAAGAAGACATATTTTTTCCTGTATCTAACATGGCTTGAAGGACACAATCAAAACCTATTTTATGTTTGGTTGGATCTCCACAAGAAGCGATCAAAAAGGCATTATAAGCAAAAGTAGCCCCCTTGGCGTTTCTTTCAATACAAGGAATTTGAACAAATCCTCCGACGGGATCACAAGTTAATCCTAATTGATGCTCTAAGGCAATTTCCGCAGAATTATCTATAACTTCAATCGAGGCTCCATCAATGGTAGCTAAAGCGGCAGCTCCCATAGCAGAAGCCACACCGATTTCTCCTTGGCAGCCAACCTCGGCGCCGGAGATACTTGCATTATGCTGGGCT
>JBAXUO010000071.1:0-7635 GCA_037129625.1 Chlamydiota bacterium | reverse complement strand
AGACCTCAAAAAATAGGCTCCTATGAAAGCCTCCTCCAAACCGAACAGTTCCTAACAGATAAAAACCTGCTTCTATTTATCAATCACATTCAAAATATTTTTCCGACTCTAAATATTAGGAACATTGTAGAAGAAAACGATTCCTTACACAACCAAGCTGAAGCCATCCGTACTTGGTTACGAGCAAATCAACCAACAGTTCAAGCTATCACCCGTTTAGAGCTTTCACATGCAGGTTTAACCCAAATTCCGGCAGAGATATCTCTTTTTACTGGTTTGATAGATCTGAATTTAAACAACAACGCAATTAAACACATTCCAGCCAACATTTTCCAAGGACTCATTCAGCTTCAAAGGCTATCCCTCAGCAACAACCGGATTCAAGTGCTTCCACTTACCATTTTCCAAGGACTTATTCAGCTTCGACATCTAAACCTCAATGACAACCAAATTCAAGCGCTTCCACTCACCATTTTCCAAGGACTCATTCAGCTTCAATGGCTATCCCTCAGCAACAACCGGATTCAAGTGCTTCCACTCACCATTTTCCAAGGACTTATTCAGCTTCAAATGCTACTCCTCTACAACAACCGGATTCAAGCGCTTCCACCCTCCCTTTTCCAAGGACTCATTCAGCTTCAAACGCTATCCCTCTCCCACAACCGGATTCAAGTGCTGCCTCCCACCCTTTTCCAAGGGCTCAATCTTCTTCAATGCCTAAACCTCTTCAACAACCCCATTGAAGGACTTAACCTTCTCTTACCCATTTTAAGACAAACAATTAACACAGTGTATTAGTAACCATCGCTATTAGGCAGAAAACCAGCCATGCTTATTAAGCCCTTGCTAAACACTCGCCTACCTCGTTTAAAGAGTTATTCAAAAGATCAAGGTAGATTTTTACAAAGTCTAAAACTTCTGTCAATGTAGCTTGTCTTAAATTTATATAATTAAGATTCAGCATATTACAACAAAACCCACAGCCATTCTCAAGAATTTTTTTAACAAAAAGAGGAACCTCAAGAAACGGAAGAGAAATTCCCACTAGGGATTTTTTTCTCTCTTGTTTATCATGAAAACCAAAAAGAGTATCGTATGGAAATTATTTTGGGGTCTGCGTCCCCTAGACGTAAAGAAATTCTAAGCTATTTCTCCCTCCCTTTTAAGCAAGTTACCTCTCATTTCAAAGAGGAAGACGTCCCTTTTCTCAATGATCCAAAACAATACACAGCTCTTCTGGCTCAAAAAAAGGCCCTTGCTTTAGCTGAAGCCTATCCCAACGATATCATTTTGACTGCAGATACTACTGTCTTTGTAAAAAATAAGCTCTTTAACAAACCATCTAATGAACAAGAAGCCATCCAAATGCTCCGCGAGCTCTCAGGTTCTTGGCATCAAGTCTTCACAGGCGTATGCGTTCGAAAAGAAAAACTATTCTTTGTGGATGTAGAAGAATCAAGAATCGAATTTCATGCCCTTACAGAAAAACAAATACAGGCCTACCATAAAAGTTTTTATTTCTTAGACAAAGCCGGGGGTTATGCTATTCAAGAAGGGGGCAGTATCGTTGTAAAAAAAATTGATGGTTGTTTTTACAATATCATGGGATTTCCCATCAATACAGTCAGGGAACTTTTACTTAGGGTAGGTATTGATCTATGGGATTATCTAAAATCTTCTTTGTAAAAACACTTCCCATTTTTTTTAGCTTCTCTGCGCTATTTAGCCAAGAGCCTTTTCCGCAAAAAGAAAAAAATCATATTTTATATTTAGCGCAGGCTCATAAACTTCCTCAAGCGCTAGAAAAATACACCAACCTTCTTTCTCAATATTCCCACGATTTTGAACTTCTACAAGAGCTTGCATTCATTCTCTTACAAGAAGGAAGTAAAAATTCCGATCCTGTCATTCAACAGTTAACTATGTTTGGCGCCGGACTTGCAGCTTCAACGCTTTCTTTAGATATTTTAGAAATTGGACTTCATAATCCTTCTTTACAAACTCAGCTAACGGCTATTCATTTTATTTCTGCTTTAGAAGATGACAGAAGTCAGCAGCTTCTGATTCAAGCTATGAAATCCGATCATCTCTCTGCCCGCTTTGAAGCCGCTTATTTGCTAGCCACAAAAAAACATCCCTTTGCTCTTGGTCATATTGAATCGCTTATGAATCTCCTTCCCCCCTTTTTTAAGCCTTATTTTCCTCAACTATTTTCCATTATCGGCTCTAAAGAATCTATTTCTCTCGTCGTTTCCTTTTTATATGATCCTGATCCTTACGTTCGGGTCGAATCTATTTTTAGTATTGTTGAAACCGGAAGAGATGATTTGCTCCCTCTAATTCGAAAAAAGCTCTCTCACGCCACCCCCCTTGAGCAAGAAGCCTGTCTTGCAGCGATTCGACGATTCAAAGATTCTGCCAGTTTAGACCAAGTCAAAAAGTTATCTGAAACCAGCACGGAAAATGTTCGTATTGCCGCATGGCAAACTCTATTGACACTTGGAGACCCAAAAGCCAAGAAAGCCTTAGAAAGGCTGGCTTTAAAACAAAATGTATTTGCAATTCAGGCCTTGAAGGATATTCCCGGAAGTGAAAATGTACTCGTAAAACTCCTCTCTTGTCCCAATATCCAAGTCCGTATCAACGCCATTCTTTCCCTTTTACATTTGAAAGACCCGAGATGCGTCCCTTTTCTTAGAGAGATTTTTATTACTGACGTAAAGGACATTTCTATTTTTCCCGGAGGATCTATGGGAAAGGGACTTTTTGGTTGGAAAGTTCACACTTCCTCTTCTCAAATGGCTGCTAAAGATCCGAATTTTGATCTTTCGCTCGCGCTTCACATCAAAGAACATTTTTTACATGAAGCTTTAGAGCTTCCGGAAAAAAGCTTTCTAACCGTAGCTAACATGATCTTCGAAGCAGAGCAAAATGATTTGATCCCCATTTTAGTTTCCTTGCTCGAAAATTTGAAAAGTGAAAAAGCGATTGCTCTTTTAAAGCAAAAAGGAAGTAAAGCCGGAGCCCCTCTAATTCGAGATTACTGTAATTTAAGCCTTTTTCGACTTCGAGAAGAAGGAGACTATGAAAAATATGTATTTCAATGGATCCTAAATCAAAAACATACGGAGTTAATTAAGCTTAGGCCCTTTGTATCTTGGAAAATGCGTCAAGAAGACCATTACAACCTAACGCCTGAAGAAACATCTCGATTACTTATTGAAATGTATACCGCTGTAGCTCTTCGTAAAAATGAAAAGGGCATCCTTGGCATATTAAAAGCATTGCAAGAGGGCAACCCAAAAAATCGATATGCACTAGCGGGCCTTCTTCTTAGAGCGACGGAATAAAACGAATTATGAAAAAACTCTCTTTTCTTTACCTTTGCTTTTCTTTATTGGCTTTTGGAGATGAGTCACCTGTTCAAATCCCGGCTATTTCCCAAGAAGCCAAAGAGCTTTCCATCGATCTCAAAAATCCTGTTTATCAAAATGGTCTTTTACAAACCACCGAAGGTGGTGTAATTAAAAATGAAGATATCCGCATTCAAGCAGAAAAAATCTCTTATGGGAAAAAAGTTGAAAACGGAAAAACCATTCACTTGATTCAAGCTGAAGATAACCTTTTAATCCGCTACAAAGATCGAATTTTTGTCGGACAAAAGCTGGTCTATGATTTCACTAACAAAACGGGTGTAATTTATGAGGGAAGAACATTTACATCTCCGTGGTATATTGGTGGAGATGAGGTCCATTTACAAAGCGATGGTGGATATTCTATTACCAATGTTTTTATCACTTCTTGTGAAAATAAAGACAGCTCTTGGGATATAAGAGCCAATGCCATCAACGTATCCAAAAACAATAAAACTATAGAAGCTCAAAAAGTTAGATATCGCTTTTTCAATCTTCCCTCCATTTGGCTGCCCTCATTTAGAGTGAATTTGAAAAAGTTTATGTCTACTCCCCTATTTCGAATTACTCCAAGCTGGGATAAAAAAGGTCCGAAAATCAGTGTTCGCTATCAGGTTTTTTCTCTTCAAGATTTTGCCTTATTTGCGAGGGCCGATTATCGATTTAAAAGGGGATTTGGAGGGGCTATAGAGACTGAATATTACTCTCCCAAGAAACAGACTACCTTTGAAACCAAAAGCTATCTTGCCACGGACACACTTCCTAATGACCCTAAAAACAAGCGTCGCTATCGTTTACAAGGGGCGTATCATACAACGAGCCCTTCCGGAGACACAAAAGCCGATCTGACTTGGGATAAATATAGTGATAGTCATATGCCGGGAGATTTTAAAACGAGTGACTTTGAAATTTCCACAGCCAAACAAACTCAACTCTTTGTTCGGCATGAAGAAGAGAATTTTCTTACCTTAATTCAAGCGCATGCCCGAGTTAACCCTTTTGAAACTTTGAAGCAAGATCTACCCACGGTTTATGTGACTCTTCGTCCTTTAGACTTGCCTGTTCTTGGAATTATTTCTCATTCGGAAGCAAAAACTTCTTATCTTTCCTATACGTATTCTGACGAATTAAAAAACCAGCTCAGTGATTATTCTGCGATTCGGCTGGAAACAAACAATGAGATTTCCAGACCCATATATTTCCCCTATCTCACAGTGACGCCTACAATTGGGGCGAGTGGAATTTTGTATAGTAAAGGGCCTCATCAAAAGAAGCCAAAGACTTTGGGTAGTTTTTTTTATGGGTGTCACGCCGAAACAAGGATCTCCAAATCCTTCTCTGAAATAAGGCATATTATCTTGCCTTATCTCCAATATGAAGGATGGACAAGGCCTACCCTTACAGAGAACCATCATTATATTTTTAGCATTCAAGATGGGTATCATAAGATAAATATTTTAGAGGGTGGGATTAAAAATCAATTTTTTGATATAGGCTCTGCAAAGAAAATCCCCACTTTTGAAATAGACCTTTATGCTAATTCTTTTTTTACGAACAAAAAATTTGCGAAGACGATTCCCAAACTCTATATGGATCTCTATTGGAACCTATCGATTCTTTCTCTATATACCAAAAATTGCTGGAATATAGAAAATAATCTTTTAGATTTTTCTAATACAGGTTTAGGCTGGACGCTCAGTGACAACTTAGCTCTCGGTTGCGAATTTAGGCACAGGTCTCGATTTGATTGGAGAAAATCTGACCATAGAAACTTTATTCTCGATGTTTCCAGAACAGACGAAGAGCTGGTGGACTCCCCACTTTCTGACCGAAGGAATACAGTAATAACAAAAGCATTTTTCAGGCCTCATCCTTTTTGGGCTTGTATGATTGAATCTCATCATGGTTGGAACCGTCCCCATGAGCCTGCATACAATGAATGGAAAATAGACCTTTATACTACCTTAAGCAGTAGTTGGAAATTGCAGCTCAGCTATCAACACACTCAAACAGAAGACAAGGTATCGGCAAGTTACATTTTGATAGGATCTAAAAAAGAAAGTACCCGGAAATTATTTACTAAAGAGCTTCGTTAAGTAGAGGAATATTTTTTCTTTAGTTTCCGTAAGATGGGTTCGATTGCCTTTTTAGAACCTTTATATCGATCGATAAAAAAGGCTCCATGAAGGTGATCATTTTCATGCATAATTTCTCTGGCTTTGAAGCCCAAGATATCTTCTTCAAACCATTGACCTTCCAGATTCATAGCTTTTATATGAATCCCTTTGGGTCTTTCGATATCTAAATGAAAACCTGGGAATGACAAACACCCTTCAGAAAAAAAATCGGTTTCTTGAGTGGGCTGAGACAAAATCGGATTAATATAGACTTCAGGATCCCCCAAAGAGATGTCGCCATCTTTGTTAGAAATCTCCGGGCGGATGATAAAGATTTTAAGAAGGACCCCTACTTGATTTGCAGCGAGGCCCACACCTTTTTTTGCGTCCATGGTTTCAATCATATTGAAAACAAGTTTACGAACATCTTCAGTAATCGACTCAACAAAAAGAGCCTTTTTTCGTAAAACAGGATCTCCGTAGTATCGAAGAGGCAAAATCATGATTGGACTTCTTCTATGGTTGTAGTAGGCATTGGCTTAGATCGTCCTAAAGCGGATGTCCAAAGGGATAAAAGAAGGCAAGAGCCCATAAAAAGGACAACTAAATAAGCCGTAAATTTTTTTAATACCTCAGCGGTAGAAGTTCCGAAGAGTGAAGTTCCGGCATCGCCTCCAAATGAAGCTCCAAGTCCGGTGCTTTTTGATTCTTGGATCAGAATTACAAAACATAAAAGTGCACATATGAACAAGAACAGAATTAGAAAAAAATAATAAATAAAAGACATAAAAATTCCTTAACAAGATTGTATGATATCTGAAAACGGTTTAACTTGCAACGAGGCTCCGCCTACGAGAACCCCATTAATTTCCTCTTCTTGCATTAGAGAAGCGATATTGTCGGGTTTGACAGACCCCCCATATAGGATGGGAAATTTATCTGCGATTTTCTTTCCAAAAATTTTAGAAAGGCATTTTCGAATAAACCCGTGAGCTTTGGCTGCCATAGCAGGTGTTGCTGTTTTTCCGGTTCCGATAGCCCATATAGGTTCGTAAGCGATAATCATTTTAGAAGCTTCTTCTTCGGTTACGGTAGAGAGGTCTGCTTCAAGCTGTCGTTGTAACACCTCTTCTGTTTTCCCCTCATCTCTTTCCTTAGAGGACTCCCCTACACACAGAACTGGGATTAAATCATCTTCTAAGGCTTTTTTCACTTTGCGATTGATCAATGGGTCTGTTTCATGAAAAAGAGTTCTTCTCTCTGAGTGGCCGAGCAGAACGAATTCGGCACCGGCTTCTTTCAACATAACAGCTGCGATTTCCCCGGTAAACGCCCCTTCCGTAGCGTCGTTCATATTTTGGGCGCCGATGAGTATATTGGTGTCTTTTGCTGCTTCATAAGCAGCGGCAATGGAAGTGAAAGGGACAGCGAGAAAAATCTCTGCAGAGCTTTTGTCTACAAGTGGGGCTAACTCTTGAATAAAAGAGATAGTTTCACTAGGTGTTTTATACATTTTCCAATTAGCAATAACGATAGAATTCTTCATAAAAAAAGCCTTATATTTATGAAAAAAATCATACTACGACGCTGCTATGGAAATCAATCAATTTTCGATGATTGTAAAAAAAGTTTCTTTAGATCGCTATTCTAAAAACCCAAGGACTGTAAAAAAAACTGATTAATTGGCTAAACGGTCTGAATTTTCCTTCAACTCTGTGAGGTCGTATGGAAAATGAACCAAAGAAGTTAAAATATTTACTATTACTTAGGGTTTAGAAAAAAATTGTATTAGGGAGGAACCTCAGGTCTCTATTTAACAGGGCTCCAAACAGCACTTATTATGGATTATTTTAAAAATTTTATTGATAATTTTTACATTTTCCCTATACGGTATCATAATAAAATATTTAATTACATTGTTAAAGTAATAATATCAAATTGAACATAATTAACTTTTTGTATATAATAAAATGTATGATTAAATAATTAACAATCTAATATCGGAGAATAATATGTCTATACAACCCGTTAACATTACTGACCTACCTCGTGAAGCCTTAACGCTCATAGCCTCTTTAACCCATGAACGACATCCTTCTTTATTC
>JBAXUO010000070.1:0-7707 GCA_037129625.1 Chlamydiota bacterium | reverse complement strand
AGGCGTGTTCATATTTCCCCTTATAAGAGGAAAGTGCTTTATCTATAAAGTCTTTTAACTCTATACCAAAGAAACTTTAGGCAAAGATTGGAGATCTTTTTTAGCGAAATATTTTAAAAAAATGGCCCAAAATCTAGCTAAAAAAATAAATTTTTTTACCATACCGAGAGCTTGCTCCGGGAAAAGCACAGGAATTTTTTGACGAAGATATACATAATAAGCTTCTTCCTCGACCTGAAGATAGGGAGAAAATTTTTGATCTTCAAAAAATCTGTTGGTTTTAGCGCATTTTCTAACACTTGGAGGAATACAATTATTTTCAGAAAAAACTAGAGTGGAGACGATGAGATGATGACCTAAAGGGGAGGTTTCGATATGGATTAAAATTCCTTTATCACGTATTTCAAATCTTTTAGGCCTACAAAATAAAGAAATAAAGTTAGCTTCAAACTCTTTCAAAAACATAATAATCTCTCACTTTTCTGCATTATTATAAATAAAACAGGGATATTATGCATTAACATTTATTAATTGAAAAACGATCCCCCCATTCTAACTTCTTCCCTGCTTTATACCCCTCATCCTTTCGAGATACCGTTTTTTCCAAAAGCCCCTCAGAGGTGCATAAAGAAAAAATCATATGTCCTTTTCTTTTCAAGGGATGTCGAAGAATTCTTGGTAATCCCTCAGCCCCCGCTTTTTTAGAAAAAATAATATAAGAAAATTTTTCATCCTCATAACCTAAAGACCCTTCCTTTGCCATGCGATGAGAAGAAGACCTATTCACTCGAGTAGAAAAATGACAAAAATCTTTTATCAAAGGGCATTTTTTGCCATGAGGACAAGGAGCCACTACAGAAAATGGATAAGAAAGAAAAAATTCTTTAGCCCAAGCAATTTTTGAAAACCCTTTTGGAGTTCCCGGCTCGATCAAAACTAAAAAAAGTCCCTCATGTTGGCTCCATTCACAAAATATTTTTTTAACTACATCTTCTGACATTTCTCCTATTGAATAAGAAAAAAGAGTTAGATCGGCAACGGGCAGAGTAAAATTTTTAGCGCAATCTTTTCTTTCCCAGGTAATCGAAGAGGCTTGAGTCAGTTTTTTTCCTAAACGAATAAAATCCGGATCTCTTTCAATATAAGTTATTTTTTCCACATCCGGAAAAAATTCTTCTAGTGCAAAAAACGAGGATCCGGGACCGGATCCGACATCAAGGATATTTTTAATTTTTTCTTTTTCTTCCAAAGCATCCAGCTCTTGCAATACCCGTCGAATCACCCGAACCGTTGCCGGCATTCGGGTAAGAAGATAAAGATACTTCTCTTCCATTGTGAGAGAAAAATTTTCATCCTTATATTTTTTAGTAAGACTTTTTTGTTCTTTCTTACCCGGAACAAAATGTTCTTCCTCTAATACTTTTTCAACTCTTGAAAGAAAATCCATAATTTTAAGAGACCTGCCAGTTAATAGGTGTTTTTCCTTTTTGTTCTAAAAATACATTAGCTTTAGAAAAGTGTTTGCAGCCAAAAAAACCAAAAGAAGCGGAAAAAAAAGAAGGATGCGCAGCTGTTAAAACTAAATGGGGATGATTTTTTCCAAGAAAGACATTTTCACATTTTTCCTGAGCTAATTTTCCCCACAAAAAAAAGACTAAAGGATCTTTTCGCAAAGCTAATTTTTCCACCACCTTATCTGTGAAAGCTTCCCAACCCTTTCCGGCATGAGATTTAGGCTTTCCTTCTTGGACGGTAAGGGTCGCATTTAAAAGAAAAACACCCTGTTTAGCCCAAGGAAGTAAACATCCTGATGAAGGAATTGATATACCGATATCCTCTTTGAGTTCTTTAAAGATGTTTTTCAATGAAGGCGGTGGCAAAATCCCCTCCGGAACGCTAAAAGAAAGGCCATGAGCCTGCCCTTTTCCATGGTAAGGATCTTGTCCAATAATCACCACTTTCACTTCCTCAAAAGGGGTTTGACAAAAAGCATTATAAATCAAATTTTCCGGAGGAAAAATAGGTGTATTTCCTTTCCTTTCCGATTGAAGAAAAGTATTCAGTTCTTTCATATACGGTTTTTCCATCTCATCTTGTAAGAGAGAAAACCATTTTTTTTCCAAATACATGAAAGACCTCCCGCACACAAATTTTTCAAATGACTAGAATAAGAAAAAAAATCTTTTTTCTCTTCTAAAACTTTGTTGCATGATAGGAAACGTTTTCCACCTGACTTTTTTTATCGAACTTAATGACGACAGTGAGGGTTTTTTGAGAGGAAACTTGAGTCCCGGAGGAAGACTCGAAAGCTCCTAAAAGCAACCATAAACCGCCCCCTTCTTTTGAATAATTGACTTCCGAAGAGATCTTATCGTAGACATAGTTTTCTTTCCCGTCAGCATCCTTTGAAATGATATTAGGAGACCCTAAAGAACGGATCACATCAGCTTGGCTCATTCCCAAACGTACTTCTTTTTGAACAGATCCCAATGTAAATTCCTTTTCATGCGATGGACAATAAGAAGAACAACATCCACTCACAATAAAAGCTAAAGCCAGAAATAAAAATTTCATAATTTTTCCTTTTGTAAAAAGAGTCCTTTGTCAATTTTAGAAAAAAACTTCTGATAATATTTTCCGTCCACAACGGGATAGACCTCGACGAGTTGTCCAAAATTATCAAAGGTTTTGACTTGAAAATTAGCTCGTACTCTTGTTTTTTCTCCGAATTCGCTTACATTGGCTGACACTTCGATAAGGGAATGTTTTTTCCATCTCGCCCGATCTCCTTCCAAAAACATATGAAAAAAAATATCGGAAGATCTTTCTAATGAAATATCTTGTTCTGCAGAAAGAAGGCCTAAGTCAGAGCTTACATTTTTTACGATAAAACCATCATCTTGAAGGACATTGATCATTTCTTTCAAGACGGCCTTAACCTCTTTTGTTTCACAAACTTTTGTTTGGATCTCTCTAATTTGCATTTGAGTCATCTCTGGACTTGTCATTTGATAACAACCTACAAAACAAAAACAAGAAACAACAATAAAATAAAGTTTTTTCATACTAAATACTTTTAATTTTTTTCATTAAAGATAATATAGTTTATCTTTTTTAAAGAAAAGGGCTTTCTCCACAAGATAGCCACAAAGGAAAAAAATTGACAGAAACCTCAGATAGGAAGTACTATCCTCTTTTAATCTGAGGGCAAAATATGGATAATCTAGCAGAAAACTATCTCATTCGATTTAAGAATCTAACGAAGAAAAAGGAAGCGATATTTGCCAACTTTCAGGTGAAGGGGATTCGTAGTGGGGTGACTATTTCCGCAGCCATTTCAGTAGATATTTCTGCTTTAGATCTTCATGCCGGGGATGTTCTAGAAAAAATCATTGAAGAGTGTGCTAAACGAGCCTTAAAAGAATTTAAGAAATCCGATTTTCAATTCGAAGACTTTTCACAAATCAAACATAATCTGGGTGTAGCGCAGCTTGGCTAGCGTACTTGCATGGGGTGCAAGGGGTCGGAGGTTCAAATCCTCTCACCCAGATCCTTTTTTCTTAGGGACTTACAATAAATATCGCACTCAAGAAATATCCGAAAAATCGCCCGTGTGGCGGATATGTGGCGGACAGCTCCTCGATAAACAAAAGGGGAATAGTAAGCCCTCAAGCAATCTATTGATCGAATTTGGGGGTTGCTCCAGTTTCAATTTTCTCCGTTAATTCCCGGAGAAATTTCATAGCCTCTTCTCTACTGTTCATCGATGCTGTTAGTTGGTGTGTAGTGCCTGCTATTTTTACGCAGGGCCAGTAGAGAGAGGTTAGTGGGATGTGATCGACATAAAACTGTGTTGCCGCGGCCAAATTGAGAATTCGTCCTCCGCATTCGTAGTAATAAGGCTTCCCGTAAGAAACACGGCTTTCTTCGACTTGGTAAATAATCGGTGGGGGAACGTAGCTAAAGCCCATTTAATACCCCATCCAGTGAGCGTATCCTTGCCAGCCTAGGTCTTTATATTTCTTCTGAGGATTTGAAGGAATTGCCATTGGTTTTAATGGTAGGTGAGGCAGCTTATCCGCACAATAATTGATCCAATCTTCAAAGCTCTTTAGCCCCAAACGACAAATGAATTCTCTTGCTTTCTCAAAAGTCCAAAACTCTCTTTGAGAGTTCATTTTACTGATTTCGCAGCCGAGGAATTCCCACCATTCAAAATTTTCGTAAGCTTGATCTGGTTTTTTAGGAATGCCAGGAGGTAAAAGCAGCAAATGAGGCATTTCTCCGCTAATGTACTTTCTCCAATCTCCTGAAGATTGTAATTTTAAAGGCCGCACAAACTTTTGGGCCTCTTGATATGGGAGGTATTTTTTCGCTTTATTTTGATTGCTTATACTTCCGGTTCCCAAAAAATCTCCCCAGCCAATCCATTTCTTCCCATAGTCTTTCCGTCGATAGGTTTTATCAGGACACGCTGCGATGTCACTTGGCAATGGAGGTAGATTGGGAAATTGCCCTTTAAGATATAGGGGCCAATCCTCTTTTCTCTTCAACTCAAGTGAGTGAGCAAATTCACGAGCATCCTCGTATATCCGGTATTGACGGAGTCGGGGTGCAGTATTATTTGTGCCGAGGAAGTCCCCCCAGCTAATCCAGCCTTTTTCTGCATAAGCTACCCAGGGCGCACGTGGAATATCATCTGGCAACGGTGGAAGGTTGGGCATCTTGCCAATGATGTATGCGCGCCATTGCGTTTCGCTTAAGAGTTTTAGCTCTCTTATCCATTCTCGGGCTTCCTCAAAAGGTCTCCATGATCGACTGAGTTGTATTGCATCACGCAACTTTTTAAATGTATCGATATTGCATACGCCGCTTGTGTACGTGAGCAAAAATCCGAGAGGCTCTCCGACTTTTAGGATATCAAAGTCGATCGCTTCAACAGATATGCCTTGTAATCGCAAGGTTTTGCGGGCGAAGATCCCCAAGATTTGCCGAGTGATTTCCTCTTTATGGAGGTGGATATCATTTTCCTCGAGAACTTTAAAGACTACTTTCTCGTGTTCCTCCCAAGTCATAGGCCCCTTCTCTTCGGACTTGATATTCATCAACTGCTTACCAACACTCTCGAGCAAGGATTGCTGTTTGGACTCATCTGAAATGACAAGCTTCAACCAATCCTGGGCAATTTGTTTGCGGCCAGTATCCTCCAGCTCTTCTTTGGTTTCCTTTTTCTCAAAACGCATGGCAGGCATCTTGATCTTAACTGGATCAAGAATGTTTTCGAGGATCAAAGATGCAAAGATTGCTTTTATATAATCGTTTAAATTCTCGCGAAATTCCGTATCATTTTTTTGATCCAATGAAAAGGGGAGGAGTTGGATCACTTCCACGTGTTTTTTACCCTTGGCATCGCGGAAAATGCGGCCGATCATCTGAATAATATCAACCAGCGATGATCGAGCCCCCACGATAATGCTACGATCCGCCCAGATCCAATTCGCTCCTTCTTTAAACATGTTTAGAGCTATGATGACATCCAAAGCATCGCGATCTTCTTTGAGTAGCGGGTTATGAATATAACTCGTCCTCTGGCTTCGACGGAAAGGGTGATCATCCACAAGATCAATAATCTTGAATGTTTGTCCTCCCTTTTCCAAAATCGTAAGCCCACTCTCTTCCCTTTTTTCGTTTTCCCCATAGAGAGAGTTATACTTGCTGATTATGTGCTCAACTTCTCGATGTTTGTGACGCGTAGAGTGTTGAGAGTTAGGATGAGGAATATAGATAATATCTTTTCCTTTTCTCTGTTTTGCTAGTAATTCAACACCTTTGATGTAGTCATGTCCGCAAATTAGAAAGTCGAAGCTAAAAGATTCGAGATATTCCATGGACTTTAGATATTTGTCATATGGAAGATTGTATCTTACAAATTTTCTTTCCATTTCCTCAGTCAATAATCCACGTCGATCGCCGCGGAAAAATGATGCAGTAGTTAGTCCCACCTGAATGTTTTTCCCCGACTGATTCAAGAGGTACTCGACTAGTTTCCCAATCCCGTTGTTGTCAATTTTATCGTTAACTCCCTCTAATGCTGCATTCATGAGGTGATGAGCTTCGTCAACCCAGAGCAAAAGATTGCTTAATAAGTCTAGGCGCCCCTCTTCCTGCAATTTCAGATATACTCTTAATAAAGTTGCATGTGTGCAAAGCAGCACCCGGTTATGAATGTCGACACAAGGGTTTTGCAACCAAGCGATTAAGGCTTTAACAGTACTTTTGGTTGATGCTTCCTCCACACAAAGATTATGTCGTACGGACCAATCGACTTTTTCTCCGTTTGGCATCACCAATTTTGCTTTGATAAAACCCGGAGCGATGATTTTTTGCGGGACTCCAATAATACAACGAAGAGAGTTGTGTTCTCTCATTTTATAGGCTGACAGTAAACACATCAGCCAAGATTTTCCACTGCCCATCGGAGCATTCAATATCATCAGTGGGGAATCTTTAAGGGCCTCAAAAGCTTCAGTTTGCCACTCCCGCATAGGAGAGAAGCCATCTTTACTTTTGGAGGCTTGAGTCTTTTGCCCTCGATCCCAGCATATTTTGAATACGTTCTGTCTCTTATCTCTGTCCGACATTATGGTGACGGTGCTCCTCTAAATTCCGCAATACGAATATCTAATGGGATACATTATGAGCTGGACAGAGAGATGATGTCTACAGATTTAAATTAAAATAAATTATTGTTATTTAGTAATTTATAAAGTTTTTTTAAGTCAGGAACCAGATAGATGAACCTCCACAGAGCTTGCTTATGGCCATGGGCGGCCAACGAGAAGTTTGTTAACACCGTTGTTTTTTCACCTGTATTTTTAGGCCACATAGCTTTCCTATTTATTTCTCACGGATTAACTTACCGCAACTTGATTTTTTTTCATTTCAATATATTAAAATTCACATCCAAACTACTTAATATAGGTTCTATTTAATGCTCTGGTTGATCGACGAAAGTAAGAAGTTCATGTTTGAAAAAAATCCTCCCATGCGTTGGGAGATTGCGTCTGTAGCAGGAGCCGTTCTGCCGTACGAAGGCAGAAATCTATGGTCGAGAAAACATAAACATCTAAAGAAAGGGGCCGACTACTACCGCACCTTTTTTCAAACAAGGCAGGAAGCAGAAATTTGCCAACTCCTCGACGATATGACTGAATGCGGAGTTAAGGGAGTTCTGGTTGCAGGCGACATCGGTCACGTGTCAGAGCAGGACGCAGAAAAATTCCGGACCGATTGGCTTTCCCCTCATTATGTATTTGCAGCGTCTGAAACACCTGGGCGAGGAGATTCTTTGCGTTACCATTTGGATAATTTAATGGGGAAAAATAAACCTGTTTTAAGCCTCCAAGACTTTTTCAAAGTGCTATGCATTCTTGAAGTCATTTCCTCATTTTTCATCCTGCATTTGAGAGATTTGAAGAAACATCGCAGCATCGATTTGAGAAAACTGAAACTGATTATTGATGACCAATGCCAGGCCTCGCTCACGTCCCTAAGAAATTTTGTCAGTTATTTTATTTTTCGCCGGTCTCAAGACGGCTCTTTCGAAATCCCGCCTAATTCCAAGCATCTGCTTATGGGGGATACAAGAGAAATACACGGCAAAACAGTCTTCGATGCGAGCAAAATGCTATCCAACATCCTTGTAGA
>JBAXUO010000007.1:0-17997 GCA_037129625.1 Chlamydiota bacterium | reverse complement strand
AAAATAGCTGTCTTGGATTTGACATATTTATGTAAAACAGCTGATCTAGTTATATCAACAGATTCCGCAATCTCTTATATAGCCTCATCTTTTGATACCGATCAAATTATTTTTTATAAACAGTCCAATTTTGTTCATCAAAATGATTGCTATCCCAGATAACAAGATATTCGAATTTTCGACTTTTAATTTAAAATTCCCCCAATTCTTCCGATGAACCACTATTTATGTTTCTCTCCTTCTAACAAAGTGAGTCATATGAGTCAGATCCCTTCATTTTTATGACTCATATGACTCATTTACGACAATGATGTGAATCATATAAACAAAAAATGAGTCATAAAAATCACCCGCCTTTATACCAAATTACCGAAGAATAGGAATTTCTTCTTGTGTTTTGTCGGATATTTGATGATGCCATCACCGATTTTCTGACAACTCCTAAT
Source organism: Chlamydiota bacterium (assembly GCA_037129625.1). Lineage (GTDB taxonomy): Bacteria > Chlamydiota > Chlamydiia > Chlamydiales > SM23-39 > JBAXUO01. The sequence goes on along the minus strand of JBAXUO010000007.1, from coordinate 17,551 downwards.
AAATTCGTTGAATTTTAATGATTGGATTGGTGATAATATAGGAAAAGAGGTGCTTATGACATATCCTTATATTCCTCGCTTGATTAGCGATCGTGTCAAAAAATTATTTAACGCCTTTCCTTCCTTGGTCCTAACAGGTGCTAGGCAGGTAGGGAAAAGTACTCTATTAAAAAAATTGTTCCCAGATATCCCCTGCGTTGTTTTTGATCCGGTACATGATGTGCAAAATGCGAGACAAGATCCGGAATTGTTTTTAAAGAATCATAGGCCACCTATTATCTTAGATGAAATTCAATATGCCCCGGCACTAGTTCCTGTGATTAAAAGGCTTATAGATGAAAATCGCATCCCCGGACAATATATTTTAACAGGTTCACAACAATGGGGCGTTTTAAACACAGTCGCTGAAAGCTTAGCAGGTCGAACTGCTATAGTGAATTTAGAAGGCTTTTCTTTTAGTGAAATGGCTAAAAAACAACCGGAAAAATTATGGCTTGAAAGATGGCTCTTGGATCCAGAATCTTTTCTTACAAAAAAACAACAAAGATTAGATCTTCCCTATACTTTATACGAATTATTATGGAGAGGGAGTTTGCCGGAGGCCTTCTTTTTAGACAGAGATGTAATTTCCGATTATCATTATTCTTATCAAAAAACCTATATCGAAAAAGACATTAGACTTTTAGCCGACCTCTCCGATTTACAACTGTTTGGTCGTTTTGTTAAATTAGCGGCTGCTTTAGTGGCTCAGGAAATAAATTATTCTGAAATTGGGAGGGATTTAGATGTTTCTCCTCAAACAGCTAGAAGATGGCTTGCTTTGCTTTCTCACATATTCGAATGGTTTGAAGTTCCTGCTTTTTCTAACAATCCTGTCAAAAAAGTTAGTTTGAAACCAAAAGGATATTCTGCAGATTGTGGTCAAATTTGTTTTTCTCAAATGATCTCTTCCAAAGATGCTATTGCTTCTCATCCTTTAATGGGAGCCATTTTTGAAAATGCTATTGTTTCAGAAATTCGAAAACAGTGTTTGATCATGTCTTCTCCTCCTCAGATGTATCATTGGAGAGAACATCAAGGAGCTGAAATAGACCTGCTTTTGGAACGCGATGGAAAATTTTTCCCTATTGAAATCAAAGCCTCGACCAAACCTTCAAAAAGCGACGTTAAAGGGATAAAAACCTTTCGAGAAAAGCACTCTCATTTAAATGTGCAAAAAGGACTCGTGATCGCTCCTGTGGATAATGTTTATGGATTATCTGCTGAAGATATGGTGATTCCATTTGATATTTTTTAATGATAAAATTTTTTCTTTTCTTTTTTCGATATCTTTCTTTTTGCTGTAGACAATTCGGAAGAGTTCGACTTGGCGATTTACCCATGGGTAAATGGCGATTTTTGCGACCCGAAGAGAGCTTTTAGTTAGGAACTAAAACGCAAAGAGAAGCCGGTACAATCTGTAAATGTATGCCACTGGGAAAAATGATGGGTTCTCCATCAATTTGGGCTTTTAAGTTAGGTTGGGAAATGGTGATTTCTTTACACTTAATTGTTTCTACATATTTTGAACGATTTAAAGAATGATGGAAGAGCTGAGATGCGATTTTTATCGTTCCATAGGGTGGAAATTTTTTGAGAATAATAACATCGAGGTTTCCATCGTCGATTTTTGCAAGTGGAGCTATGTAAACTCCGTTGCCAAATTGAGAGCTATTCGCAAATGAAACTAAAAAAGCTTCTCGAGAGATTTTTTTTCCATCGATGATGAGGTCATACACTCCCGGGTGATAGATGGGGAATTCTTTTAAAGTTAATAGTAAATACGAAAGAAAGCCTCTATGACCAAATTCAGAGAATTTCCAGCCTACTTCCGCATCAAAACCTATCCCTGCGACTCCAAGATATAATCGATCATTCATGCGAACGGTATCGATCGTCTCAATACGTCCGTTCTTAATGAGATCGATGGCTTTGGAGCTTTTCAGCGGAATATGTAAATGACGGGCAAGACCGTTTCCGGAGCCTGAAGGTATAATCGCAAGGGGAGTAGATGTTCCTACGAGGACTTGGCTTACTTCATTGACCGTTCCGTCACCTCCAACGACAGCGATAACATCGGCATGGTGTTCAAGCGCTATTTTTGCAAGTTCAGTAGCGTCGTTTCTTTTATGGGTATAGAAAATCTCGACCTCAAATTGCGCATTATTGAGTTTTTTTTGAATTTTTTTGACAATCGGTTTTTTATTAATTCCACCGGATATGGGATTTACAATGACGCATACATGCTTTTTGTGAGGGGTTTCTTTTTCCTCTGCGGTAAGTTCCCTTAGGCAAAAAACGATCAGACAGGAGGGAAAAAAGAAAAGAAGTCGGTATAGGTTTTTTTTAGAGAACATCGGAACTCGTTTTTAATTCTATATTGTATGGATGAGGGCATTTTTTGTTTACTAGAAACTCAAAGTGTATCTAGGTTTTTTAGGATTGTTAAAAGTTAGTTCTGTAAGGCATTTGTAAAGCTAATGTTATGGTTTTATTTTAGGGTGAGAATTTCATTGATAGTTTGTCAAAAAAACTTTTACTTTTGCACTCTTTTTCGCTATCTTACAATAAATTGGAGAATAAATGAAAAAAACAAATAATGTACTAATTTTAACTTCTTCGGGTGGTTCCGGTTTATTAAATGCTGCTAAGGCACAGAAACAAGCTATTTTGAAAAAGGATCCGAATTCTAAAGTCATTATAAAGGATATTTTGCTTAGCGATAGTTGGAATCTCATTGGAAAATTTGGAGTAAATATTTGGAACTCTTCTCAAAAATATGGGATGATCTTTTGGCAGAAAGTCTTAGGAAAATGGAAATCGATTGCGGAATATTTGTTCTGGCCTCAGGTTTTTTTGGAAGTGTCATACCTTCTAGAAAAAGAAAAAATCGATCGGGTTATTGATACCCAAGTTCTTTCCTCTTCAGCGACTCTTTTAGCTATTAAAAGATATAATAAAAAATATAAAAAATCGATTGTCTTAGAGAAGGTCATAGTGGATATTCCTTCCTATCAAAACACTCTTTTTTTCAGGCCGATAAAAAAACTCTCTTTATCCCAAAAAAAAGCGCTTAAGTTAATTAGCATAAAGCCCTTTTTAGAAAATGAAAAGACATTGTCTGAGTTTTGGCAAACCCATTGCGGCATGGATGAGTCTTCAGTTATCTATACCGATTTTCCCATAAGGCAAGGTTTTCATGGATATATTGGTAAGAATAAACCGAACCTTCCCTTTGAAATTCTTTTACGTATTCCTGAACCTTTTGAAAATAAACTAATTACGGATTGTTTAAAAAATAGCCTTATCAAGCATACCAGAACGGATAAGGATTTTTTGTTTACGATTTTTCCAAAAGAGTTTCTTTTCGCTATAGTTTTAGGCTCTCAACCGACGGATCAATCGACTATTAAATATATTAAAAGCTATATAGAGATCGCGAAAAGCTGTCCGGAAAAAAAGATTCATCTATTTGTTTTTTCTTCTTCTTGGAAGTCTTCTCGTTCTCTTTTTCAGAAAGTACATGATATTGCGATATCCCACTCGATAAAAAACCTCTCTGTCATTCCTTTTTCGTTGCAAGAAGAAGATGTCATTGCAAAGCTCTTTTTTAGAGCCGATGGAACGATCACTCGCTCTGCCGGACAAACGGTACTGGAACTAATGGCTACCTGTCCTAAAAAGAGATATATCCATTCTGAGGCAAAACCGCATCAATCGATTTTTGATGGAATGCCCGGATGGGAAGCAGGAGGAGCTAGATATATTCGGGAGAAATTTGGGGCTGTTATTGTTTCTCCGGATACATTTTCGGAACAATTTTCTTTTTGAGTAGATTGCATAAGTATTTTAGGGAAAAGGAACGTGTTGATTTTATTTCCATTGAAAGAAAAAAAGGGAGAGAATTAAAGCAAAAGCAAGGTTTTGCATGAAAATTACTAACATCTTTCAACTGGAAAGAAAAACGTTAAAAAGAATCTTGGGAGCGAAAGATCTCTTTGCTATCGGATACGGGGATCTTGGCTCATCCATTTACTATGCCCTCGGAATTACAGCCCTTTTTTCTTTAGGAGCGACTCCGATTTCTTTGGCTTTAGCTGGACTTGTCTTTTTGTTTACCGCTCTTACCTATGCCGAACTTTCTGCTCTTTTTCCGGAATCCGGAGGAACGGCTACTTTCACTCGTTATGCTTTTAATGATGCGGTCTCTTTCATCGCAGGGTGGGGCCTTTTACTCGACTATATAGTCACCATTGCTATTTCCTCTTTTGCGATAGCTCCCTATCTAAGACCGTTTTTTTCTTGTTTTGAATCAACGGCTTCTCATCATTTGCTATGGCATACTGGTTTTACGGTTTTTATCATATTTTTTCTTTATGTTTTAAATGTACGAGGGACAAAGCATTCCACCGGTCTTAGCTTTGTTTTGACTGTCTGTACTCTTTTTACCCAGATAGTCATTGTGGGTATTGCACTCTCTTTTATGTTTCATCTTCCGACTTTTATTTCCCATTTGCGTATCGGAGGTAAGGATCTCGTTTGGTCTCCCTCCTTTCCTCAGTTTATTCAAGGTACCGCTATGGCCATGGTTGCTTATACAGGTATAGAATCGATAGCGCAGCTCGGAGCTGAAGTGAAAAATCCCGGAAAATCGATTCCCAGAGCCATTTTTGGTGTAATTGTTCTTTTGCTGATTTCGTATTTTGGGATTTCTATGGCAGCTTTATCCGTTCTCACTCCTAAGGAGTTGGGAACGACGTATATTGATGATCCTATTGCCGGAATCGTTATGCAGCTTCCTTTTGGGGCTCAATTTTTAGCCCCTTGGGTTGGGCTTGTGGCAGCCGTGTTACTTCTCGTTGCTGCAAATGCCGGCCTTATCGGTTCCTCAAGACTTAGCTTTTTTATGAGCGAACACTATCAGCTGCCGAGATTTTTGTTTTTTCTTCATCCTAAATATCGAACGCCGTATGTGACCTTAGCTGTTTTTGCGGCTTTAGCCTCTTTGATTGTTATAGCTAGTCGAGGAAGGATGATGTTTTTGGCTGACCTGTATAACTTTGGAGCCATGATCGCTTTTTGCTCAGCTCATCTGTCTTTGATCGTTTTGCGGATAAAAAAACCCGATCTTCCAAGGCCTTTCAAAGCTCCTTTGAACGTTACCATCAAGGGATATTCGATATCTTTAACAGCTGTATTTGGAGCTTTGGCTACTTTAGGGGTTTGGATCCTCATTGTATTTACAAAAGAAGATGGAAGATTGGTTGGACTTCTTTGGCTTTTTTTAGGTTCCCTGCTCTATTTTGTGTATCGAAAAAAGAAAAAGATTGCCGCTTTTACTCAGGTTCATATAGAAAATGTCCATATACAAGAATATTCTCCACTTCAGATGAAGAATATTCTAGTTCCTACTCGGGGAGGTATATATACCGAAAATGTCCAGGTGGGTTGTGAAATTGCAAAGCTCCATAAAGCACAGATAACAGCTGTTCACATTATGGAAATTCCAGCCGCGCTTCCTATCGATGGCTTTTTCCCTGAGAGGAATACACAGGCTGAAAGTGCTCTTAAAAGAGCTGACGCCATAGCGAGAGAATTTAATGTTGAGATGAAGTTAAAACTTATACGTTCGAGAAGTATTGATAAGGCGATTTTGGATCTTTTGAAAAAAGAGCCGTATGATCTGGTGATCATCGGAGCTCAAAGTGAATCGGGTTACTTAGGCGCTACGGTAGAGAGAATTTTGAAAGAGTCCAAAGTTCGGATTTGGATTTGTAAAAGTCAGAGCTAATGATTTTACTTTTTGGAATAAAAGATTTGAGAGGTATGGGACTGGGGAAATTGGCCTTCGTTTCTATTGTTTTTTATAATACATTGATTATATGGATGTTAGTTGATTTTTGATTGATTCGGAGTTGATCAAGTCGGCGAAAATCTGGTTTTTTTGCCTGTTTTCGCCAGGTTGATTGTTATATCTGGCGAAAATCGTTTAAAATGTTGACTTTTCGCTGGTTTGCTTGTTATAATTGGCGGAAACAGGGGGAGACTGATGGATAAAGTCATTATAGGCCGAAATAAAGAGCTTGAGATGCTTGGGGAAATTTATGAATCTACAGAGCCTCAGTTCCTTGCTGTTTATGGAAGAAGAAGGATTGGGAAAACTTACCTTATTAGTGAATTTTTTAAAAATAAAGGGGTCTATTTCGAGATCACGGGAATGAAAGATGGGCCTATGGCTGAACAGCTCTTTCAATTTGCTTACGAATTTTCACGTCAATTTAATGAAGGTAAACGAGTTCCCCCTCCCAAAAACTGGGCCCAGGCTATGAACGTATTACATGAAGCTATAGAAAAAGTGGAAAAAGGAAGAAAGATTATTCTTTTCTTTGATGAGGTCCCATGGCTAGCCTCTCCACGTTCCAAGTTTTTAAATGCATTAGAGCACTTTTGGAATCGTTATATATCCAGGACAAAAAATGTGATCTTAATTATTTGCGGATCTTCGGCTTCTTGGATTATTAGAAATATTATAAATAATAAAGGGGGGTTGCATGGAAGGGTGACAAGAAAAATGCGCTTGCTCCCATTTACCCTTTTGGAAACGGAAGAATACCTTACATCTCGCAATATTGAATTAGACAGAAAACAGATTATTGATATCTATATGGCGATAGGGGGCGTTCCAAAATATCTATCTTATGTTGCTAGGGGCAAGTCTTCCGCTCAAAACATTAATGATATGTGTTTTTCCTTAAACGGGGGGCTGTACAATGAATTTGATAACCTTTACAAGTCTCTTTTTGAGAACTATGAGCATCATATAACCATTGTGAGGACTCTTGCTAAGGCTATAGAAGGTTTAACAAAAGACGAACTTCTGGAAAAGGTGAAATTGGAGTCGGGAGGGTCTTCAAGTAGGATTATTGAAGACTTAGTTGATGCGGGTTTTCTTATATATATACCTTCATTTAATAAAAAGAAGATCGGAGGCATTTATCGGCTTATCGATGAGTATTCACTTTTTTATTTAACCTGGATCTTAGAAATTTCTACGATTGGCTTGGAGAGTGTTGATTCAGAGTTCTGGATGAAAAAACAACGTACAGGGAAGTGGAATGCATGGAGCGGATGCGCTTTTGAGTCTCTTTGCTTAAAACATATTCAGAAAATAAAAAAAGCTCTGGGGATTTCGGGTATAAGTACGGTCGAATCGGGTTGGCGCTATTTACCCCAAAAAGAGATCAACGAACCAGGAGCTCAAATAGATCTTGTCATAGATAGAGCAGATAAATGTATCAATTTATGCGAAATGAAATATAGCGATGCAGAATTTGTTATCGATAAGTCGTATGAGGAAAAGTTGCAAAATAAAAAGAAGGTTTTTAGAGAAAAAACGGGAACTGATAAAACCCTATTTACGACTATGGTTACAACCTACGGCGTTAAAAAGAACGCACATTATCTTTCGGTTGTGGATAATCAGCTGACAATGGATGGCCTTTTTTGAGGGAGCTTTAACTAGTTCCGTATATATGCTATAGCGATTTTAAGATCGTTTCAGCTATTAAAACCTCTTTTTGGTTCTCTGATAGGAGTTTTTGATCTTTGACATGCCAAACATCACTAGCTATATTTTTGATAAATCGTCTGTCATGAGAGACAGCTAGGATAGCCCCAGAAAAGTTTTTAAGTGCTTTTTCAAGTTCTTCTACCGCAATCAGATCTAAATGGTTTGTCGGCTCATCTAAAATGAGTAGGTTAGGTTTTATAGCAATGATTTTGGCCAGCATCAACTTTTGTTTTTGTCCAAGACTTAAGTTTTTGATTTGCAAAAAGACTTCTTGAGAAGTAAAAAGTCCTAATTTATGTAGATCTTCTCGAAGGGCTCCTTCTTCCCCTTGCTTTACGAGGGCGTATTCTTCTAAAACAGTATTTTCAGCATGTAAGGTTTTTTGCTCTGCATCTAGATAAGCGATCTTGACGGAAGTGGCTATGGTTACTTCTCCTGAATCGGGTTTTTCTTCTCCCATAAGAAGTCGCAGAAGAGTGCTTTTACCTGAGCCATTTTCTCCCACAAGGATGATTCGATCATTTTTCAAGATCTCTTGGTTGATCTCGCAGAATATCTTTTTCTCATCAAAACTCTTAGAGATTCCCTTTATTTTTATCGGTACTTGCGAGGGAATGGCTGTATCATAAAAGCGGAAGCCTTTTAATGCCGATTGCCTTGGTTTTTGGATCGGATTTTCTTCTAATCTTTGCAACTTGACTTTGATGGCTTGAATTTGTGAGGATTTACTTTTTTCTGCCTTTTCTCCACACAGGTTCCAAGCGGATTTAAAGCTGTCAGATGGAGGTTTTGGGCCTTTGCTCGAAAAGCTTTTTTTCTTCAAAAGTTCTTTGAGTTCTTTTACCTCTGTAAGGTAGTTTTCATAGGCAGAAAGGCTTTTTTCAAAGTTTTTTTCTTTTTCTATAAGAAATTGATCATAGTTCCCATGAAAAAGGGTTATTTCATGGGTATATAAAGATATTTCAGCGATTTTATTTGTGATTGCATTTAGAAATTCTCGGTCATGAGAAATGACAAGCAAACTTTTTTGATAATCCATTAAATATTCTTCCAACCACTGTAATGTTTGAAAATCTAAGTGGTTTGTAGGCTCATCCAAAATCAGTAAGTCGGGAGGATCTATTAAAAGAAGGGCTAAAGTAATTCTTCTTTTTTCTCCTTCACTCAAGGTGGAAAAAAGTTGTTTTTGATCAATATAATCAAGGCGAAGCCCTTGCATTATTTTTTTCACTCTATACTCTAAATCCCAGCCGCCTTTGTTTTGTACAAGCTCTTGAAGCTCTCCATATCTTGATAATAGTTTTTCGTTCGCATCGGTTTGTAGTTTTTGTTCTAGAAGGAGCATCTCTTCTTGGATCCGATGAAGATCTCTAAAAAAACTTTCGAAATACTCTTCCACGGTAAGCATTTTTGAAGGAGCCTCGATCTCTTGAGCCAGGTAGCCAATCTTTATTCCTTCGGATCTTTCAATGCAGCCGCTATCGGGAGTTTCTTGGCCTTGCAAAATTTTACAAAAGGTACTTTTACCGGAGCCATTTTCTCCAATAAGACCAAGAGAATCTTTTTCGAGTATGGAAAGAGAGCTGTTATTTAAAACAACTTTGCTTCCATAGGCTTTTGAGATATGGGCAGCTTTGATGAGGATTTTTCGAGACATATTTCCTCCTACACACAATCTAGCTGTTTTTTAAATCGGCTGATAGCATGGCAAGCAAATAGGGTGCCAAAACTACAAACGGCAAACAAGCAGATCCAAAAAGATAAATATCCGGTTTGTCCCAAAATAGCCGCTTTGGTTCCTTCTAAAACATATAGAAGCGGGTTAAGAAAGTGTAGAGTGCCAATAGCGGGGGATAGCTCGTAAACGGCTTGCCAAGAGTAATAATAACCGCAAAACATAAAAAGTGGATTTATGACTCGACACCAAAGCCATGAGGTGTCACGTAAATTGGTTACGAAAGAGGCAATCCACAGAGCAAAAAAACCATAAAATAAATTGGTGCTTATAAACATCAAAACAAATTTGATAATCGAAAAATGAGATAGATCAAATTTATTCCAAAGTAGAAGTTTGCCTAAAGGGAATAGGCATAGAGATAAAATACTTGTTTGTAGCGCCCAAGAAAATGCAATGGAGATAAAAACCGCCGAAGATGAAATAGGCAAGATGAGAAAATTGGAAATCTTTTTGTCATTAGCATCTTGCGCAAGTACAGTAGCCCGTGAAATGGTTATAAAAAGTCCAAAGCTACTGATGGCTCCTACCAATATAAAGGCTCCATAAGAAGTATTAAGACCCATTTTGCTCATGAGATATCCAAAGACCAGGACATTGGAAGCCAATACAATCGAAATATCAATGATCCGACTCGTAAATTCTTTAAAAAAGAGATACATCTCTCTGCGTATAAGTTCTAAAAAACATTTGTGTTTATGCTTCATGCTTTGGCTCCTCTTCTAAAAGATGCAAAAAAACCTCTTCCAAGTTTTTTTTCTGCAAATCAAGTATTAACTTATCAGGGGTATCGACAATTTTGATCTTACCCTTATCAATTACACAGACTCTATCTGAGAGCTTTTCTGCCTCATCAAGATAATGTGTGGTTAGAAGAATCGTAATCCTCTCTTTTTTTAGCCAAGTGATATAGTCCCATAGTTTGTGTCTGACTTGGGGATCAAGTCCGACCGTTGGTTCATCTAAAATAACCAGCTTAGGACTATGGATAAGAGCTCTTGCAATTAAAAACCGTTGTCGATAACCACCGGAGAGCTCTTTTACATTGGAGTTTGCATATTCATGCAGCTCAAATTTAGTTAAGAGTTCTTTTGTTTTATCTTCACTATCTTTAGTCGATAGACCGTAGTATCTTCCTTGAAAAATAAGATTTTGGTTCAAGGTTAAATTCGTATCTAGATTTTGTTGCTGGGGACAAAAACCGATGATTTTTCGATAGGATATAAGATCATCGTAAATAGAGCTGTCTTGCCAAAGAAGAGTTCCTTTTGTAGGGGGATTTAAGCTGGCGATGATGGAAGAGAGAGTGGTTTTGCCGGCGCCGTTGACTCCTAGAAGGCTTACAACTTCTCCTTGAAATAGATCCAGGTTGATATCTATAAGAGCTTTTTTTACAAGCTTTTTACCATGATAATAGAACTTGCTTACGTTCTTAATTCTTAGAAGTGGTTGATTCATTTTTTTTAGACCTAAATGTTAAATAATGATATTTATCTCCTTCCCTATGGAAAGAGATTCGATTTACTCGCTATAAGTTGGCTAGATTAGCCTCTAAATCGAAAAATTCTCATTATTCACCATTTAGTTAGGAAAGCCACAATTGCGACTTAAATTAGTTTTAATTTTATCATTTCATTGTTTTCATAGCAATGAGTTTTTTTTCAAAATATATATATATGAGAATGAATATCCATGGAGGAAAGTTGTTTTTAGTGTTAACATTCTGATTCGTAGATAAATATTTTCTCCAATCAAAGAGGGTGAATGATTACATTGTTGCGACAAGCCATCCAAACCTTAGGCAATCCGACAAAAGCGAAGAAGCTTCAATGCTTTTTTAAAACGGGCAAAGGCGAATATGCGGAAGGAGATGTGTTCTTAGGAATCATCGTTCCGCAGCAAAGAAAGCTCTCTAAAGAGTTTGTTGATCTTTCTTATGTAGATTTACAATCTCTTTTAGATTCGAAGATTCATGAAGAGAGGCTTATTGCTTTGCTCATATTGGTTCGAAAATATGAGCTATATCAAGAAAGCCAAGATGGAGTATTCCAATTCTATCTTGCGAACACGAAAAGAATAAATAATTGGGACCTTGTAGATCTCTCGGCTCCCAAAATCCCGGGGCCTTATCTCCTTGAAAAGAACAAGGATATTCTTTATTCCTTAGCGAGATCTTCTAATATCTGGGAGAGAAGAATTGCCATCGTATCGACTTGGTGGTTTATAAAAAAGGGACTTTTAATAGATACTTTGAAAATTTCGGAAATTCTTCTTAGGGATACTCACGACTTAATTCATAAGGCCGTCGGTTGGATGCTGCGAGAGGTCGGAAAAAAAGATGAAAAACTCTTAGATGCTTTTTTGAATAAACACTATCAAGCTATGCCTCGCACTATGCTTAGATATGCTATTGAGCGAATGGAAGAGATGAAACGAAAGGAATATTTAAGCCGTCCTAAATGATATTAGGAATGTTTTTTGATAGACCGGATCAATTTGTTTGTCTCTGGATTCATTGGAAATGCAGAGGTGTATTTTTATATTTTTTATAAAGAACCATGTTGACCATTCCCAAAGCAATAAATCCGGAAATGCCGACAGGACCTACAAGTAATTGGTTTGCATTTACAAAAAAGATCAAGCTAAGGGCTGCGGTTCGATTAAAAATTCCATGGAATATACAGGTGAGGAGTATAGAGCCTCCTTTGAGGCGCAAATACTGCATAACTGGAGATAATAAAACAGTGCCTATAATCATCCAAAAGCTTCCCAATATCGGATGGTGAGGATAATTTAAGCCTATAAGAACAATTAACGGAACATGCCATAAGCCCCATAATATTCCGATAATAGAGGAAGATTTCCAAAATCCTACATGTTTTAACTTTTCAAAAAGATATCCTCTCCACATCAGCTCTTCTCCAAGAGTCGTTAAAATATTTACCGTCCCGCCAATGAGAATTCCGGAAAAGAGAGTGATGGCTCCAAGGATAAAATAATTCCAGGTAGGTGAAGTGAAAAAGCATAGTTTGGCAAGGTTTGGATTGGATAAATCCATCGGTTGAAAGGGTGCGAATAAAAAACTTATAAGAAACGACAAGAGGGTGATGGCCACAGGAACAAAACAAGCGTAGAGAATATATTTACCCGGCTTCTTGAATATAGGTAGATAAATATTTTCTTTTTTAGAAAAAATCAGAGCTGTGATACCTGGGATCCACATGAACCCGGCTATTAAAAGAAGAAAAAAGAAACTGGCTGTTTTTTCTTCAAGATGATCAAGATAATGTGTTTTTAAAAAAAACAAAAATAATGAATAGAGAATAGAAATTATAAACATCCAAGAGAGCGCTTTTTTCATGTGTTCCTCTTTTTAGAGAAATTGTAGTAAATTATGCTTATATACGCAAAGAGCTTGCAAAAGGAGATAAGTTTCTTTCCTTTAGGAAAATTCCGGGCCAAAATGCTTTTTCATATCCTTCTTCGGCCTTTAATCAAGACCATAGAGCCCTTTTTTAATCTTTTTAAGTGTGACAAGCGATTTAGCTCTTGCTTTCTTCCAAAAATGTTTTTTTAGGAGGTTTGCAAGCAAAGAGATTTTCTCCTAAACGGCACATATGGTGCTGATGCTATTCAACTATATTTAGCACATCAAAGTTTTTTGTTTCAGTTCGTATTCTCTATTACCAATAAAAGAGCCGACAAATGAATCTGTACAAGCCTAAGTAGGTGTTTTCCTATTCCTATTAAATCAGGAGATTAGTCCAGGATTGCAAGATTTTCAAAGAGCCCTTGATCATTATGATTGGAGAGATACTCCTATGCAAATCTGAGGTTATTGTTTAGAGAAAAAAGCATTATGAGCTTGTACGTATTTTTCTATAGGAATGAGGGGTTCTTCTAATTTCTTTTTGGTGTCCGCACTAAATGAGAGGTTTTGCGCTATTTCCCTTCCGGCCGTTTGCAAAAGCGCTTTATAGTTATCGATAACCCTTTTCAACTGCGGATCGTTTATTATTAAGAGAGGTCCTTGCCCTAGATAAATTTCTCCTAGTAAATCGGATTCCATGTTTCTGGCCATACGGCGAAAAAGAATTTTTAAAACATCAAAATGAGAATTCTCAGGGTATCCACAATTAGATATGGCTAGAAGCTTGGGCCTTGGGCGACGCTTTATGTGAATGCTTTCATTGTTAGCATCTTTCCCAATGAGGGGGCTGGCTTGGGCTACAGATCTGTCTAGAAAGTTTTTTAGCAGACCTGAAATGTTATCGTAGTAGAGGGGAGATGCCAGAAGGAGGATATCGCAATCAAGAGGGATTATTTTTTTCATGTCATCAGTAAAAATGCAGGTTCCTTGATTTTTCCAGCAGTGGAAGCATCCCATGCAGTGATGTATGTTCAGTTCTGAAAGAAGTATATGTTGATCCTTCCAGCCAAACTCTCGCATGCCTTTGAGAAATTCTTCAACCATCCTATAAGTGGTGCTTTTTTTTCCTCTTGGGCTGCCGTTTATGGCTATTATTTTCATAAGATCTCCTGATTTTGTTTGTCAGAAAAGGTCAGTCCCTTTTTTTTGGCTCTTTCCTTATACCACTTGGGAAACCACGAAACGAGCAGAAGAATGCTTATCGAGAAAAAGGCGGAAAAAAGGGAATAAGGTAAGAGCTTAGGGTAAAAAAGCCTTAAGAGTTTTAGGATTAATTCAAGGGAGAAAAGGATTCCAAAAAAAGATGTCATGAGTTTGTTGATCTTTAAAAATAAAAAGGAAGTCCAAAAGGGTTCAGGGATCTTTTTTTTAGCGTAGTGCAAAGTAAAAGGTTTTTTCAGCCAAAGCGTAATCCATGAGAAGAGGCATAGCGTGATCGTAGAAAGGAGAGAAACGGCATTATGAAGAAAGCTATCTTGTACAAAAAAGGAAATAATAAAACTAGCCAAGAAAAAGATAAAGGTTATCCACTCTAAAATGTATTGACTTCTCCATAACGATATCAGGGCTAAAAATAAGGAAACCCCAAAGGCTAACGGTAATGATATGGGTGATAAAATTCCTTGTATAATCCAAGGGAGAAAGATAAAAATAATACTCATGAAGAACCTTGTTCTTTAAGTTTTTGGATGGATTCTTGACACCATCGTAACTGCGCCTCAGCATCACAGATTCCATTATTCAAATTGAGATTCCAGTACAGATGGTGAGGGGATTGTGTGAGAGCTTCTAATTCCTTTTGAAGAGAAAGATACTTTTCGAGTTTTTCTTTGATTCTCTGTTCACGTTTTGTAAGCAATTCAATACAAGCAGATGGGGAAGTGTTCTTTCCAAAAAATAGTTTTAAAAGATCTTCGTCTCTATGAAGGTTTTTTCTTTCCGTTGTTTCTTCAAGCCAGTTTTCAAGAGCCGTGCGTCCTGTTTTTGTTATTGAATAGAGATGGCTTACTTTTTTCCCCTTTTGTTCTTTTTGTTCGAACTGAATGAAATTTTCTTTCACGAGGAATTTTAAGGTCGGATACAACTGACCGTTGCTTTCAGACCAAAAGTGACTGATCGTTTTATCAATAAGTTTTTTTATATCGTATCCGGATAAAGGTTTAAGAGTGAGGAGCCCTAAGATCACAAATTTTGTTTTTTGTTTTTTCATAAAACCCTGGTTCTGTTTTGTAAGCTGACAAGGAGTATATGTCTAAAAGACATATCATTGCCAGGAAAATTAAGATTTTCGTGTTTAGTTTCTTATTATTAGGTAGATAGAATGTTTTGAAAAAACTTGATATAAAGTGTTGGAGAGAGCTCATGTTATAGAACAAAATTGAAAAAGATCAATAGTCCTGAATGATGCTTTGATTCTAAATGTACTGACTGAGTAATTATAGGCCTTTAGAGAGGATAAATGATTTTCAGGCTTACTTGTGTGGCATATTAAATTCTCTTTCAATTTTGTGTTTGTTTTTTTTGCTTAAACACCAATAACTGTCTAGTATTTCCCGATTTTTTCGAACATTTCTGTGAAACATTTCTAAAAATTTTTTTTCAAAACTATTTTTAGTTATATAAGTATTATGGAGATATTCCATGGTGCAAATTTTAAAACCGAGTTCCATTCTTATTTCCATTACACAGCGGACTCTTTGAATTGTATTAACAAGTTTTTTGACACAGTAAAAAGAGCCCAAAGACACACATATTCTTAGAGCCGGTTTTACAAAAACAGACATATACATTTCCTTTTTAATTTTGCTCATAGAAGATATCAATTTTAAAGGAAATAAGGCAATGTTTTAAAAAAGGTTTAGCTAATCATGGGAGTGCAAGATCCATTCTGAAAAGCCTTGTTGTTACTCACGATTTTTATGTAAATTTTTTAAATATCTTGACCCTAACTTCCTTTCGATATCAACTCCTTAGTTTGATATTGAGTTCGAATATGGTTATTGGCATTTTCCACACTGTTCTCAAAAGATCTTTTAGAATTAAATTTGGTTTTTTGAATTACAAAAAGATTAAGAATAAAAAATGTCTTCCAAGTGCTCAGCGATCTCTTTTGCTGAAACGGTTTCAAGCGCAATGTTTCCTAAGACGATAAATAGATCTCTTGTTTCAATATTTCTCTCCATAAAGGAATTAAATCCATGATTTGCTCCCGGATGGCCTACAAACTTATTTTCTCGAATGGCAAATCCCAATCCCTCACGTGGATATTGGGGCAAGGAAGCAGTAAACATTTTTGTTCGAGTCGTTTGAGTCAAAAAATTAGGATTGTAAAGAGCTTGATCCAATCTCTCCATATCTTCGAGCGTTGAAAAAATAGATCCACCGGCAGCATTCGCCTTGGAAGCATGAATTTGCATATGTTCAGCAAGGACAAAAAGGCTAGGATCCTTTTCCCAAAAGCCTCTTGCATCAGAATGTATATCGTAATCAAACCCCGTTTTTACCATCCCGAGGCTCTCAAATAGCTTTTTCATGTAGGTCTCATAAGAAACTTCATGGCGTAGATTTTTGATGATTTGTCCAAGTAGTACATAACCTGAATTACAATAGGACCACCCTGTTCCCGGCGCAAATAAAAGGCCCCCGCCGATCTCTTTTACATGGGTTGTCATAAAGCGATAGAGCTCATCAACACGTTGATAGAGAGTATTGCTTTGCATATCCTCTCTTCCGGTCTCATGGGTTAACACATTCAATACAGAAATGCCGTTCCATCGAGATTGTTGATATTCTCTGGGGAGATATGTGTTGATCTCATCTTCCCATTTAAGATGGTTTTTTTCCGTATAAAGAAGAATTAATGTGATTTCAAACAAATCTTGGACTGTAAAAGGCCTTGTTCGCAGGTCATCTTGTTCCATCGAACCATAGAGAGGGATTCCTGAGGTATGCATCAATAGGTGACGAATCGTAATTCCTTTCCACAGTTTATGTTGAAACTCTAGTGGAAGATAACGATTGATTTCTTCAGCTAAAGAGAGTTGGCCCTCCTGTTCAAGGAGCATAATAGCAGAAGCCGTTAACATTTTTCCCATGGATCCAATACAAAAGCGCGTGGCAAGGGTATTTGGTTTGATATCTTGGGTTGTCAGACCACTTCTTTGTCCATAAACAGCTCGTAAAAGTTCTTTTCCGCCATCTTTGACTAAAACTACACCTTTAAAATGCTTTTTCACTTCCATGTATTGTAGGTAAGCGTTCATTTCTGCTTTTTTTGCCTCTTTCACTTCTGTTTTCAATATTTCTATAAGCTCAGGATGAGCTTTTTGGGCTTCTTTCAGTTGTTTTTGAAGAGCTAATCTTTGAGTTGTTATTTCTTCTAAGCGTTGATGATGGGCTTCCGCTTGTCTGGCTTGCGGCAATAGTGCAGCTACGCCAATTTCATGGGCTTTTTCTGATACGGAAATATCATGTGCCCCTACAGTGATTAAACGTAATTTTAGATCAGATAGGGGAACATTTTCATGTTTGGAGAATTGCGGAATCTGTTCTATCAACCATCTCAGTTGATCAGGATCTCCTGACAAGAGATACCGTCTACCATCTACAAAAACTTCATTGGGAGACCATACCTCAGAGGGCTTAAGCTCTATTTTGTATGTTTGATGGTCTTTTTCAAATTGAAAATGAATGTTTGTCATTATCTACCCTTTTTATCTATTTATCAGAAAAGAAAGAAAAAATATAGCTTTACCAGTATATTAGTTCCTGAAAATTT
>JBAXUO010000069.1:0-7743 GCA_037129625.1 Chlamydiota bacterium | reverse complement strand
ATAACTTTAAGAAAATATTTTAGCAAAGAAAAAACCCCAGGTTTTTAATTCTAGGGTTTTCTTTTTTTATTTAAAACAATTTTTAATATTATTTCAAAACTTTATGTCATTAGCTATTCTTATATGGCAACATAAATCAAAAAATTTCTCTTCTAGAAGAACAGGATGTAGATCAGACTTCCAAAAAGTTATGTAATTTACAAAAAGAGAAAATCCTTCTTTTGAAAAAATTGGAAGAACTGAGATATCAGATGAAAGATCTTCCGGAAAAATGGAAATTTGAAAAAGAATTGAAGTTAAAAGAAACTTTGACGAGTTCGATGATGCAAGCGATGACTCAACTTGTAGAAGCGAATACGGTTCAATCTAATTTACAGAAAGTCGAATCGATTCCTTGGGATTATGCCTTTCCGTCTGCAAGTCCCAAATCATTAAAAATATTCTTTTTTGTTTTTTTGTTTGCGTTTGTAGCTTCATTTTTTTCTTTCCTCACGATTTTTATAAAAAATATTCTGAGAGGCTTTCCGCTTTCCTTTGATTCTTTACAAGCGATAGAGCAAAAGATTTGTGGGTACTTATCGTCTCACATTGGACATATGGATATTGACAAGATTCCGAGTCAGGACTTAGAGACTTTGAGAAAAATGGCCTCTTTTTTAGAAGAAGAACGAGTCAATGGACAAATAGTCGGTTTTTTCGGCAGTGGCAAAATGGACTTCTCTGTTCCTCTGACCCAGCTTTTAGCGAAACGGGAGAAAAAGGTTCTTTTGATTTCTATTGATTCTTCAGAAGGGTGCGATTCTACGGATTGGGCATCAAAGATTCAAAAGAAAGAATGGGGGGATTTCCTATCGATGGGAGGCAAAGCTCTATTTGTTCGGGATGCGGTGGTGACATCCGGGTTTCGGGACTTTTTAGTTTCTTCTAAGAATTTGTATGATGAGGTGATTCTTTTCGGGGGAGATTTGACTTTGGGCGAAGAGGTTCTTGGCTACTGTGATAAAGTCTGTCTTTTAGTCAGAAAGGAAACATTGATGGATGTGAAAACATTTTTAAAAGAAAAAAAATCGAAAATTGCATTTGTTCTAGCGACATAAGGATATTTCATGCGAAGAAAAAAAATTCTTGTTACGGGTGGTGCCGGTTTTTTAGGCTCTCATCTTTGTGAAAAATTATTGAATCAGGGAAATGAGGTTATTTGTTTAGACAATTTTTTTACCGGGGATAAGGAAAATATTTTGCATCTTTTATTGAATCCCTATTTTGAAATAGTTAGACATGATGTTTGTTTTCCCTATTTTGTGGAAGTGGATGAGATTTATAATCTAGCGTGCCCTGCGTCTCCCATTCATTATCAACAGGATCCTGTGCAAACCATAAAAACCAGTGTGCATGGGGCTATTAATATGTTGGGACTTGCGAAGAGATTAAAGGTGAAGATTTTTCAAGCATCTACTAGTGAAATATATGGAGATCCTCAAGTCCATCCTCAGAGGGAAGAATATTGGGGGCATGTGAATCCTATTGGGATACGTTCTTGTTATGATGAGGGGAAGCGATGTGCGGAAACATTGTTTTATGATTACTGGCGGCAACATAAGGTTCCGATTAAATTAGCCCGTATTTTTAATACCTACGGTCCTCGGATGCATCCTAATGATGGGAGAGTGGTTTCGAATTTTATTGTACAAGCTTTAAAAAAGGAACCTTTGACTATTTATGGAGAAGGGTCACAAACCCGTTCTTTTTGTTATGTGGATGATTTGATTGAAGCTTTCGTATTGTTTATGAAAAAAGAGGATTCGATTATTGGCCCGATGAATTTGGGTAATCCTTCGGAATATACTATTTTAGAGTTGGCAGAAAAAATTATTCAACTTACCAAATCTCCTTCGAAAATTATTCGAAAGCCACTACCGGCTGACGATCCAAAGCAAAGACAACCGGATATTTCTTTGGCGAGAAAACATTTATCTTGGGAGCCAAAAATTTCTTTAGAAGAAGGGTTATTAAAAACCATAGAATATTTTAAGACTCGGTTACGTTAAGCAGTTGTCTTGTTGGAGGTATTTTTGAAAAAGTTCCTTTTTCTTTGCTTTTGGGTTTCTTTAGGTTTTGGACAAAATTGTGAAGAGTTTACGCCTTGGTATACCGGACCTGTTTTGGCCCCTGAGCCTACTTGCATGGAAGCCGGAAAAGTACAGGTACAACCCTATATAGTGGTTAAAGATGCTTATGGAGAGTATAATAATCATTGGAAAAATAAATCTATTTCTTCCATTTTTTCTTTAGAACCTGTTTTGTTGCTTAGAACGAGTATTACAAACTTTTTTGATGTAACTTTTTGGTCTAAAGCTATTTTCCAAAAACAAAGAGGACATGGTGTTTTTCGTTATGAAGATACTCCTGTTCGATTGGGTTTTCAATTGACCGATGATAGTAAAGGCTCCACTTTTCCGGCTCTTCGATTTACGATCAGTGAATGTTTTCCGACAGGAAAATATCAACGGTTGAGTCCTTCCAAAGCTCAAATAGATAGCAGTGGAGATGGAGCGTATCGAACGGAGCTTAGTGTGATTCTTTCCAAGACAGTATATTGGATATTTTGTCATCCGATTCGTTGGATTATCTATCTAACCGGAACGATTCCCAGCCATGTTAAGGTGCATGGTTTTCATTACTATGGGGGAGGTTATGGGACACATGGAACCATCAAACCCTATTATGGGGTTTTGCAAGGGGCCTCTATGGAATATTCTATAACCCAGAAATGGGTTTTTGCTTTGGAATACTTGTATGAATATAAATCGAAGAGTACCTTTTCCGGAGAATCCGGCCATACGGCGTTGGGTATTGAAGCTACCAATGGGACAAAACTTTTTCACAGATGGAGTTTAGGTCCTTTGATAGAATATAATTTTACTTCTGAATTTGGGATTATCGGTGAGATCGCTTTTTCTATTTTTGGAAAAAATGCTCCAAGTTATGTTTCAGGGACTTTATCTTTAGTATATATTTGGTAAAAGGAGGTTGGGTATGAAAAAGGAAAATACGGTGTATTCGGAGAAGGAAATTCAAGATATCTATGATATGGGGGTTAACTATGCGAAAGGAAATGGGACTGAAGTTTCTTATGAGAAGGCTTTTGAATATTTAAAAAAAGCAGCTGATTTGGGCCATCCTAAAGCTCAGTACAATGTAGGAGTTTTTTACCATGAAGGGATGGGGGTAAAGCGTGATTTGCAAATGGCTTTTTTTTATTTTAATAAAAGCGCAGATCAAGGACATGATTTGGGTTTATATATGGTAGGTTGCTATTTAGCCGAGGGTTTTAAAGGAGAGGAATTTGTTTGTGATGGGGCTGTTTTTTTTCAACAATCAGCTGATATGGGAAATACAGAGGCTCAGTATAATTTAGGTGTTTGTTTTTTAACCGGAAACGGTGTGGATTTATCGGAAAAAGAAGCGATTCGGTATTTTTTATTAGCGGCAGAAAAAGGGCATGCAGAGGCTTTATACAAACTGGACATTTGTTATTTTCATGGGGTTGGAGTGGAAGCTTCTGGACCTGAGGCGATTTCTTATTTGGAGAAAGCCGCCGATTTAGATCATAAAGAGGCCAAAGAGATGTTGGAACATATTCGATCGGCCTAGGAATGTTTTTTTAGGATTTCCCTATATTTTTGAATTATCTTTGCTGCCAGCGGGGCCGCTTCTTTTCCTGAATCTCCGAAACGTAAGAATACAACGACAACGAGTTCGGGATGATCAAACGAACCGGCTTCTTTAAATGAAATAGCACCAAACCAGATATGTTTGAATTTTTTTCCTTTTTCAGAGGGGAGTAAGTCGGGAATATATAAAATTTCAGCAGTACTTGTTTTACCGAAAAACTCTTTTTCAAGATTTTTATATTCTTGAAGTTGTTGCGGGTTGCCGTGGAGTTTTCGAATGACTTCTCCTCTAGCATTTCCTTTTACGCCGGAGACCACTCTTTTCATTCCTTCCAGGAGGGTATGTCGAACTTCTTTTGGCATAAAAATAGTTTTTTCTTCGGAGTGTGAGTGGAGAAGTATTTTAGGTTTTAGTACATGTCCGCCATTGGCGATGGATGCGAGCATCATTGCGGTTTGCAAAGGGGTAACATCAAGAGTGTGTTGTCCGATAGATAGAGAATAGAGACCGGTTCTATTTTCTAAAACGTCTTTGGGCAGGTTTCCTTTAAATTCTCCGATAAGGTCAACCCCCGTTTTTTGTCCGAATCTGAAATTTTGAGCGGCTTCGATTAAATCCGAGGGACTTTTTAGATAATCGGCGGCTAGGATAGAAAAATAGGGGTTGCTGGATTGTTCTAAGGCAGATAACAGATCGATGTGACCCATGTTATGAGAACTTTTGGGAAGTCTTCCTCCTTTATACAAACGAAAGTAGGGTTTTCCATCTAGGGAAAAGCCAACGATCTCACCCTTTGGTTCAAAAGAATATTTGTCAATCATGGAGAAAGGGTTTAAAGATTCTTTGGAAAGGAAGCGATGTTGAAGAACACTGTAAGTTGTGACGAGTTTAAAGATGGAGCCAAGAGGTGTCGCTTGACGAAAGGCAAAAGATCTTCCATAGCCGAATCCTCGGGAGGGATAGAAGGCAGTGGCTAGGTGTTTTTCCAGCTTTCCTTTGATAAAACGGGGATAAGTGCTAAATAAGGGACGATCCATTTCTTGAAGAGATCGGACTGTTTTCAAAAAGGCTAAAGTGCTTTCTAAAGAAAGAGGGTGAAGTGTTTTTTGTAAAAGGTCTTGGGAAGTGTTTTGCTTAAGGCAAAAGGAAAAATAAGGTAAAAATTCGGTAGGAACATCAGGAGGTATTTCTTTTTTGATTAAAGCTGTAAGGCAAAAGAGACGGTTTTTTGTCCAAAAATCATGAAAAAGTTGTTTTTCTTGTTCATCTAAATAATCAATGTAGGGGCGGGCAAAACGTTTTTGTTCTGTTTCTTTTTTTCTTTTTTCAGATAGAAATATTTTTTGCTTTGTTTCTTTCCATTCTTTGAATGTGGAGCCAAGAAAGAAAGGATAGACAAGATTTTTTAGATTTTCCTCTTCCTGGAGTACAGATTTAGAAAAAGACCAGTAGTCGGAAAGAGAAGTTTTTCCCAGTTTTTGAATGATTTCGTCAGAAAAAGAGGGGCTATGGACAAAGACGCGACAAAGGTCGATGAGAAGAAGTTTATCTCCATTGTGTGGAATGGATGAGAGGTAAAAAAGGAGCTTTTTTTTCAAAGGGTAGATTTCTTGAGAGTGGAGTTGAAGAAGGTGTCCGATTTCTTCTTTCTCTATTGTGGATGCTTTAGAAAAGAGAACATTACCGTCTTCGTTTGGGAATAGAACATCGAAAAGAAGGGGGGCATTTTTTGTTTGAGAAAGGTAGAGAAGGTTTTCGGTTGTTTCTTGCAGGGTAATAGCATCTTCAATGGAGCGGATAGAGGATAAAAAAGCGTTTCTAGATTCATGATCTTTAGGGAGAAGAAGGTCTAAGTAAAGATTAAGGGTGAGGAGTTTTTTTTCTTCATAAAATTCTTTTTTTTGAAAGGAATAGAGTTCTCGCGATAGAGGTTCGTTTCCATTCCAGATATTTTCGATATAGCTGGGGTGTTCTAAAAAGTGAAGAGCTTCTTTTTGTCTTTTTTTACGAAGGGGCGTGTTTTTATTTGAAGGGAGGAATGCATTGGGATCAAATCGAGGGTAGGAGGCGAGTGCGAGAATTTCTCCATTATTTGGATCTAAAGCGACAATAGCGCCGCCTTTGATCCATGGTTGTTTTTGAATGCAGGATTCTTTTTTCTGAGCGTCATAGGCAAATACCTTTCCTTCTCGATATTTTTCATCTTCGGAGAGAAGTTCTTCAGCAAATTCTTGGAGTTCCATGGAGAGGGTAGTGATTAGATTTTTTCCGGATAGTGGGGAAGAGGATTCCGGGAGTTCTTTTTGGAAAATACCATTGGTGTCGACAGAAAGGATTTTTTTTCCATGGAAGCCACGGAAGGATTCTTCAAAGAAACCCTCCAGTCCTGTTTTTCCGAAAAGGTCGTTAAGAGAATAGGCCTTTTCTTTTAGAAAATGGAGGCGGGAAATGGCTTCATCTAGACTTGAGAATGAATTTTTAAGAAGTTCTTCTTCATTGTCCTGGTCGATAAGGTTTTGAAGGGTGAGGATTTCTTCTGCAATAGAATTGTATTCTTTTTGGCTAATAGGGCCGAGGTATCCGATGACATCTGAGGCGATTTTTTTTTGAGGATAAAATCTTTCGAATCGTATTTCCGCGTGGAGGCCTTGCCAATCTTTTTCAAGAAGGCGAAGGCGAAAATATTCAGATTCAGAAAGGTTTTCTTTGATAATGAAAGGCGCATGGGGGATGAGAGATGCTTTGGAGTGGATTAGATCTTCGAGGCGATGGGGATCTAAGGAGAGTTCTTTTCCTGATGCAATAGAAAGACGAGAGATATAATCTTTCCTTGGGGAGTAAGAAATTTTTTTACCATTTTCGAGTTTCCAGGCTAAAGCGGGTATTTGTTTGATGTGAGAATAATATATTGAGGCGTCATAGCGGATTTTATTAATAGCCAGAGGGGTAAGAAAGCGGTCTCGAATCGTTCCTCTTGTGGCTTGGACAAGAATGGTTCTTCTTTGAGGTTTTTGAGCTTCCTTTTCCCATGTTTCTTTCTGCAATATGGTTAACAGCCATACTCTGAATAGGATTAGGAGGAAAATAAAAAAGACCCATCGAAGGATCGTATTAGTTTTTTGAGAGGCGTTTTGTGTGAACATATGGGCTTTTGTCTATTAATACAGAATAAAAAGAAAAGGGGTTTCTTGCAATGAGAACAGAGAAAATTGGAAAAATCCTTGGAAAAAAACTCCAATTTAAGTGAAAATGTAATTTCTAAAATTTATGAGTGCGCCTGTAGTTCAATGGTAGAACAGTAGCCTTCCAAGCTACGAGTGTCAGTTCGATTCTGATCAGGCGCTAAATTGTTAAAGAAGAACATAAACCCATGGGGAGAAGTTGGTAGCAAAAGATACGAATAAAGGGAAAGCGGTAACGAAAGTCACCATAAAAGAATTATTAGAGTCCGGTGCGCATTTTGGACATCAGAAGCATCGTTGGAATCCAAAGATGAAAAGATTTGTTTTTGAAGAGCGTAACGGGATCTATATTATTGACTTAGCAAAGACAATGCAGCAGATTCGAGATGCGAAGGTTATAGTAGAAAATATTGTAACGCAAAGGAAGTCGATTCTTTTTGTTGGGACAAAGAAGCAAGCTAAAGGGATTGTTAAAGAGCTAGCGGAAAAATGCGGTGAGTTTTATGTAACGGAGCGATGGCTGGGTGGAACTTTGACAAATCTTCAGACGATACGGCAATCGATCAAGACGTTAGAGCGATTTGAAAAGGTGATCACATCGGGTGGAGAAGGCTTAACGAAGAAAGAAATGGTTAAGTTGACGAAAGACCAAGGTAAGTTAGAGAAAAACTTATCGGGTATTCGTGGAATGAGAAAGGTTCCTGGTCTTTTGGTTGTAGTTGATACAGGTCGGGAGCATATTGCAGTAGCAGAAGCGAAGAGGCTTGGGATACCTGTGATGGCATTGATTGACACTAACTGTGATCCGGATGTAGTGGATTATGTTATAGCCTGTAATGATGATGCATTAAAAAGCATAAAGCTTATTTTAGTTGAGTTAACGGAT
>JBAXUO010000068.1:0-7763 GCA_037129625.1 Chlamydiota bacterium | reverse complement strand
TCCGGGAAGTTCGATTTTTGCTTTTTCCGCAGCGTCTTTTAGACGTTGAAGCGCCATTTTATCTTTAGAGAGGTCGATGCCATATTCTTTTTTAAATTCATCGAGCATCCAATGGATGATTCGATCATCGAAGTCGTCGCCGCCAAGGTGAGTATCCCCGTTGGTAGATAATACTTCGAAAACACCGTCTCCGATTTCTAGAATAGAAATATCAAAAGTACCGCCACCGAGATCATAGACGGCAATTTTTTTATCGATATTTTTATCTAAGCCATAAGCTAAAGCTGCTGCGGTTGGCTCCGGGAGGATCCTTTTGACGTCGAGACCGGCGATACGTCCGGCATCTTTTGTCGATTGTCTTTGGGAGTCATTGAAGTAAGCTGGAACGGTAATAATCGCTTCGGTGACTTTTTCTCCGAGATAATTTTCAGCCGTTTCCTTCATTTTTATTAAAACTTGTGCGGCAGCTTCTTCCGGGGTGATTATTTTATTATCGATTTCGAAAACAGCTTCTCCGTTAGGTCCTTTGATGACTTTAAAAGGGACTGTTTTGATTTCAGAAAGAACCTCGTCATATTTTCTTCCGATGAAACGTTTGGTAGAAAATAGGGTTTTTTCCGGGTTAGTGATCGCTTGCCGTTTGGCGGGAACGCCGACAAGTCTTTCGCTTCCTTTGAAGGAAATGATGGAGGGTGTGGTTCTTCCACCTTCTGTGTTGGGTATGATTTTAGGAACTCCACCTTCCATGATGGAAACGCAGGAGTTGGTTGTTCCAAGATCAATTCCGATGACTTTATTTTTTTTCTTAGGTTGATTCATGGTTTGTGTCCTCTTGTAATAATTCAATTTTTGGATCGGCTGAATGTTCGTCTGGAGTCGATCCTTTTATACTTTTTTTAGCTATTTTTACTCTGGCGGGACGAATAATATGACCGGCCCTTTCATATCCTTTAGAAAATTCTCCCAAGATAGTTCCTTCGGGAAAATCATTTGTTTCTAGAACTTCGATAGCTTCATGAAAATGGGGGTCGAATAGATTTCCTTTGGAATGGTAAGCAACGATTCCGTAGGTATGAAGGATTTCTTGGAATTGGGAAAGGATCATATGGAATCCGATCGACCACTTTTGGACTTCATCAGAAGCTTTGTCTGCATATTGTAAGGCATTTTCGAAATTCTCCAAGACGGGGAGAAATTTTTCGATAGTATTTTCGATGGTATAAGAGATAATTTCCTCTTTTTCTTTTTGCATGCGCTTTCGCATATTTTCCATTTCTGCAATGGAGCGAAAGTATTTATCTTTGTAGTCAATTTCTTCCTTTGGAGGTGGGGCAAGGGGAAGAACATTTTCTTTTTTTTCTATATTTTCATCTGTCATAAATTTTTTCCTTATATTTTAGTACTTTTATTTTCTAAGAGGATGGAAGGGGAAATTTCGAGAGAATAGTCAGTTTCGTTCTTTGAAGAAGGAGTTCTAAACGAAATTTTATATTTATAGATACTTTTAGTTAAGGCGTTAGAAAGAAGGGAGCTGAAGAGAGTGAGAGTGGCGAAGAATTTTTCATAAGGGATGCGCATGGGGACCAAGATGCCGATAGCGCCGGCGGTCATTTGGTTGATGGAATAGGGGATGGTGATAATGGTCGATTCTTTCATGTCAGAAGAGATAGAGGCGAGTTCTTCTCCGATCCAAGAGGTGAGTCTATTCATTTTCATACATTCTCTAAGAAGGGAGAGCATATGGTTGGGGTTTTCGAATAAAGAGAGGTGATTGGCTAAGGAGGCTGGGTCGTTAAATTCCGGATAAGAGAGAAGTTTAGCTAGTCCTGTTTTATATAAGTCTTCGGTAGAAAAATGGGCATAAGAGATGACATGGCGGACCATGACTTCATTATAAAAATATTGAAAGAGTTTAAGCAGGGAGTCAGAGGTTTTTTTTGGTTTTTCTAATCTACCTAGTTTCCAGAGAAAAAATTGTTGCATTTGATCGATGTTTTCTGGAGTTAGTGGTTTGGGGGAGTAAATAATTTCCGTTTTGATAAGGCCGAAGGAGGTGATGAGGACGGCGAGTGTTTTATTAGATTCTAAAAAGAGGAGTTTAATGTCTTGAACAAAGTCTTGATCGAATCTGGGAGCGGAGAGGAAGACGCTGCAATTGAGGTATTCGCTTAAGAGTTCAATAGCGCTGTGGAGGTAGGAGGCGATCTCACGGGTTTCCATTGTGAGGAGTTTAGAGAAGTATTTTTGTTCTTTATCGCTTGTAGAGAGGGAATCTAAGGCAAAGTTAGCATATTCTCGGAAGGCTTTGTAGGTTGGGATTCTTCCGCCGGAGGAGTGCTGTTGTTTTAGAAGCCCGAGATGTTCGAGTTTTCCGAAATAATTTCGTATAGTGGCGGAGCTGACATCATCCAATACGCTTTCTTTTAGGGAGTTAGAGCCAATAGGCTTACCTGTTTGGATAAAGAGCTTGACGAGTCCTATGAGGATGGACTTTTCTTTGTCTTTTTTTGAGAAATGTTTAGTTGTTTTTCTTTTCACAGAAACCCTCGAATACTTGCATGTACTTTTTATTATAACAAGGGTGTT
Source organism: Chlamydiota bacterium (assembly GCA_037129625.1). GTDB lineage: Bacteria > Chlamydiota > Chlamydiia > Chlamydiales > SM23-39 > JBAXUO01. Next base: position 5,177 of record JBAXUO010000068.1, on the reverse strand, counting down.
TTTTTTTTAACCAATCATAATTCCTGATTGTGAAAAATAATTTTTAGTTAATGAATTGTTATTATTTTTTGTCTATAAAAGACCGAGGCTGTTAAAGCATACCACCAAAGGTCCCCCCTCAATGCCTAATACCCCCTACCCATAAGGAAAAACCCCAAAACAGGCCGCCAAAGAAGCCCCTCCCATCCACCCAAAGGAATCGGTAAAGGTTTCCAAAATTACCCTCTTCGTGCAACAAGCCTTGTCATATATCCAATTCACTAAAGAAAGATCCTCTCGTAAGATGACCACATCCGAAGCATCAATCGCAACTTGAGAAGCTCCCTTTCCCATCGAAATCCCTACTGTCGCCCGAGCTAAAGCCGGAGCATCATTTATCCCGTCCCCAACCATGGCTAAATTCTCGCTTTTCGCCAGCTTTCCTATTTGGATCAGCTTGTCCTTTGGTTTCAAAGAATAATGAACCTCTGTAATCCCTAAAAAATGACCCACATCTTCAGCCGTTTTTTGGTGATCCCCCGTTAATAAAATCGTTTTTCTTCCACTCTTATGTAAACACTCAATCATATGTTTAGCTTCCTTTCGAATGGAATCGGTAAAGACAAAAAGAAAAAGATCTCCTTCTACGTATAGTAAAGTGTAGGATTTTCCTTTTGAAGCGCTGTCGATTCGTTCTTCTATATGTTTTTTTTGATCGGAAGAAAGATGGGGGAGAATATACGAAAGCCTTCCGATGTAAGCCTCAAGTTCCTTTCCTTTGAGACGAACCTTTCCTTGGATCCCAAATCCACTTGTCGAAGAAAAAGAAAGAATCTCCAGATCCGTTAAATTTTCACTTTCTTTTTTTCTCATCAGAGCTGCAGATATAGGGTGATGAGAGTGCTTTTCTAATGCCGCTGCTATTTGAATAGCCTCTTTTTGAGAAAAGGTTTCTTTATTTCCTAAATAGACCACTTCATCACAATGAAATTGTCCCGTGGTAAGGGTACCCGTTTTATCAAAAGCAAAAAAAAGGCAGCTGGATATGGCGTCTAAAATATTACCCCCTTTGAGAATGACCCCTTTTTTTGCAGCCGATGAAAGAGCGCTAAAATACGAAGTAGGTATGGCTAAAATAAGAGCGCAAGGAGATGCTGCGATAAAAAAAGATAATCCCCTATAGACGGAACCGTGTGCACCCAAATAGGAAAAAGAAAATAGGAATGGAGTAATCAACATGTAAGCGAGGGTAAAAAGAATCACGAAAATAGCATAATATTTTCCAAACCGATCGAGAAAGTTTTGTACTTTGGGTTTGGCCTCACCGGCTTGAGTGATGAGTTCGATCAGTTTCATGACGGTGGAGTCTGAGCTAGACCGAATCACTTCCATAGTTAGAATGCCTTCGAGGTTTCTTGCTCCTGAAGGAATTTCATCCCCAATTGTTTTTGTTATCGGTATATGCTCTCCACTCAAATGGGCTAAGCTGAGAAAGGCACTTCCTGTCAAAATTTTCCCATCTAGAGGTATAGTTTCCCCTTCTTTGATCAGTAAATGGGTCCCAATAGGTATATCATGGATAGGCTTTTCGATAATTTTTCCTGAAGATTCGATGGTATAGGCCATTTTGGGAACCAGTTTATGGAGGTGATGAAGGGCCTCTTTTGTTTTATAGGCCACATTTTCTTCTAAAGCAGAGGAAAAGGCAAAGAGAACGAGTAATAAAGCTCCTTCTACATAGCTCCCCAGGGATAGAGCCGCAAAAGCGGCTATCGTCATCATCATATTGATATTAATTTGAAGGTTTTTGATGTCTTCGATGGCCGAAATTAGAGCTAAAGTGCCGCTGAAAAAGAAGACAAAGCTAATAAAAAGTTTTGCAAGTGAGGGTTGATAAAAGGAAAAAATAAAGGCAGCAATAAAAAAAAATAAGGAGACAAACGCGCTCTTGATCAGAAGTGATTTTCCCCATTTTTTAGAACTTCTAGTTAAAAAAGGGCTTGTACTTTCTTCTAACCCGGAGGCAAAAAATTCATCAAAAACATAAGGTGTACTCATGATTCTTAGCTTAGCGAATCTCTTTTCCAAAAACAAGTATTAGAAACTTAGAAAGGTCTAGTTGATAAGAAAAAATATACAGAAACATCAAGTACGTATTTAGTGTTTCATTAAAAAGAGCTGGTGCAAGAAAAAAGTAATAGTTGTTAAGAATAGCAAAATTGCCCAGTTCCAAATGAGAACAGTAGAAATGTTATTTTTTTCATATCGTGCGACAAAAAAAGAAGAAACCCCAAGGATGGTTAAGGCAAAAATTAAAAGACCCGTTAATGAAAAAAGAAAGGCTCCCAGTGATAGGATAAGGGTAGTTGCCAAAGATCCAAATAAGGCCCAAAACCCTTGCTTCAAGGGATGCTCATAAGAGCCAAGTGCAATACCCATTTCTTCTTCGAGCATCACTTGCAATAAACGATTGCTGTCAGCCATGAGTGTATTTATTACATCTTCTAGTAGCTGCCCGGAAAAACCTTTTGCGGAGTAAATCTTTTCTAACTCTGCTCTTTCTTGAGGAAAGTGGTGTTCAATTTCCCACTTTTCTTCATCAATAATTCGGTGAAGTTTTTGTAGCTTGCTCCATCCTAAGTGGGAATGGGAACACCCTTCCCAAAGGGACCAGATGGTTCCAAGAATAAGTAAAATCCAAGAGGACTGAAAAAAAATCCAAAGGATTGTAAGGATAAGAGTAGTGTCTTTTGTCGCTTCTACAAAAGACGCCATATGGTCGGGCATTTCAGATTGGTAAAAATCGGAGGTAACAGCTTTTCCCCGAATCCTTCCCCTAAGAATTTTTCGAAAATTATACAGGAAGAATTTTGAGAAAAAGCTGCGTGCCATACTTTTACTTGGGTGAAATTTTAACGATTTCTTCTCCTAAATATTTATGGAGAACTTTGGGTATGAGGACTGAACCATCACTTTGTTGGTTGTTTTCTAAGATAGCCACCATTAATCGAGAGGTTGCCACTCCTGAACCATTTAACGTGTGTACAAGCTCCGGCTTTCCCCCTTTTTCTTTATAGCGAATTTGAGATCTTCGCGCCTGGAAATCAGAGCAATTAGATACAGAAGAGACTTCATAATAGCGATCTTGACCGGGAAGCCATACTTCAATATCAATGGTTTTGGAAGAAGCATACGACATATCTCCTGTGACAAGGAGCATATTTCGATAATGGAGTTCTAATCCTTGGAGAACTTCTTCGGCGCTAGCCATCATTTGTTCAAAGACTTTGGAGCTGTCTTCGGGTTTTGTGAAACAGAAAAGTTCCACTTTATTGAACTGATGAGTACGAATGAGGCCCCTTTCTTGTTTTCCGGCGGCGCCCGCTTCTCTTCGAAAGCAAGGGGTATAGGCAACATATTTTAAGGGAAGCTCAGAGGCTTCTAGGATTTCATCATAATGAAACCCATTGAGAGCAATTTCCGCTGTTGGAATTAGATATAGGGGATAGTCATCATCTTTGAGTTTAAATAATTGGGATTCAAATTTTGGAAGTTGGCCTGATCCGAACATGATTTCTTTTCTCACGAGTAAGGGTACCATCATTTGAATAAATCCATTTTTCCTATGGATATCGAGCATGTAATTTAAGATAGCCCACTCAAGTCTGGCACCTAAATTGGTGTATAAAGGCCATCCGGCGCCTGAAATTTTAGCTCCTCTTTTGAAATCAAAAAGATGTAGTTTTTCATTAAGCTCTACATGGTTTTTAAAAGGAAAAGAAAAGGTTGTTTTTTGGCCTGAAGACTTGATGCAGACATTTGCTTTGGGGTCTGCAGCGATGGGAATGTCTTCGAAGGGGAGATTGGGAAGAAGGGAGAGAGCTTCCTCTCTTTGTTTTTCTATTTCTACAAATTTCTGATTCAAATCGGTAATTTGTTGACTTAGAGAAGACATGCCGGCCATTTCGGCAGAAACGTCAAGGCCTTTTTGCTTTTTAAGTCCTATTTCTTTGGATGAGGTATTTAGACTTGATTTCAGAGATTCTATTTGTGTTTGGAGTTTACGACTTTGCTCATCTAATTCTAATAGGGGAGCTAGGTTGATTTCAGGCTGTTTGGTTTGTAGACGTTTTTCAATGCCTTTGGGGTCTTTTCGGATTAACTTCATATCAAGCATATCTATTCCTCCGATATAGTTCGATTTCTTTTACGATACCATGAAAGATATAGAGGATCAATCTTCTTTTTTTAAGGAGTTCTTATAATAATTAGAGAAAAATTGAGGAGAGATTTAGATGCTTTCTATATGGATTAAAGGTAAGGGATTTTTAGAAAGTAATTTCCAAAAACAACCTTGGTTAAAGATAGATTCAAAAATAATTTTTCCGAAAATATAATGATAAATCTTGAGAAGAAAGGCTTTTTTTGCCACAATAGAGACGAATCTTTAGGAAATTTTTATATGCATTACCCTACAGCTAAAATTCCACTAATTTTGCGATACCATCGTTTGATGGATGTATTTGCAAAGTCAGATGATGAACGAGACTTCTATTTGGATCGCGTGGAAGGATTTATTGTGTATGTGGATCTCGAAAAGGGAGAAGCGGAGTTAAAGCTGCTGGAAAAAGAGCTGGAAGATCATAAAGAGAGATATTGCCTTATCCCTAAAATAACCTTTTTTGAAGCCAAAAAGATCATGGAAGGGTTTATTCAAGAAAAAGTTTACGATATCGATACTAAAGAAAAATTGCTGGATATTATCAGCTCGAAAGAAGCGAGGGAGAATTTCTTAGAACATATCTATGATCAACTGGTTGAGTTGGAAAAATGGCAGCAATACTATTTGGAACGATCTAGAATACGTGTGATTGAGTGGCTGCGCCAACAAAATATTCAATTTGTTTTTGAAGAAGATTTGGATATGAATAAAGCTTTGATTGAAAAATTGAAAAAAACCATCTTCGATACGAAAGCCCCTAAAGATGTTTCTCAAGCAAGAGAGGTCCTTTTAGGAAAAGCGAAAACCTATTATTCGAATGAAGCATTGAATCCGAGACCTAAGAGAGGTCGCCCACCCAAACAAGTAGCTAAGGTGGCTACGGAGCCGCAATTTACTTTGGATGTGTATTCCACGGTTCCCTCTTCTGCTATACTTTTTATATATATGCCTGAAATTTTCAGTGCAGCTTCGGTTA
>JBAXUO010000067.1:0-7776 GCA_037129625.1 Chlamydiota bacterium | reverse complement strand
AAGATTGCGGTAACTGTAAGCTTTGTGTTAAGATATGCCCGTCAGGGGCAATTCAGGACACCCCGGAAGCTTTTGATCACGTTAAGTGTTTTGAAAAGCTGAAAAGCTTCCAATCACAACGCCAGGTTGAGCAGTTTGTCTGCGGGGTTTGCGTTAATGCCTGTAAGGGAGACAGAAAATGAAAGAAAAAATTCTGATTGTTGAAGACGAGAAAGATATTGTAAAGATGCTGTCCTATAACCTTAAAAAAGAAGGTTTTAGAGTTATTGAAGCTGGTGATGGAGAAGATGCTATTGATTTAGCTGTACGCGAACGGCCGGATCTTATTTTGCTGGATTTGATGCTTCCCGGGATTGACGGTTTGGAGGTATGCAAGGTATTAAAAAAAGAAAGCAAAACTAATTCTATACCCATTAGTATGGTCACTGCCAAGGGGCAGGAATAGGATAAGATTGTGGGTTTGGAGTTAGGAGGAGAAGATTTTTTATGTTTTGGTGCTGATTTTTTTTCAACAAAGGATCCGTCATATGGGACGGTTAGAGTGGATTTTTTTTCTGAGATGAAAAATTCTTCTTGTTATGGGTATTTGGTGGATTGTTTAGAGAAAGAGATGAAGCTTTCTTTTGGGCTGATAGAGAAGATTTGTTTTCGGAATGCCGAGCGCATCGTTAAAAATATTTTGTAATCGGTTTTAATTTATTTAGTTTTGTTTTTTTATACTTATTTTTTTATTTTGTTATCTTAATTTGTTTTAGTTCATTTTTTATTCTATTTTTGTTATACTCTTGTTGCCTGATAAAAAGGAGGCTTGTATGGTTGCTCACATTAACAATACACTATTTGATTTGTCTCGATTACCATCGGTACAAAAAGATATGCAAAAATTTTGCGCTCCTTTTGTAGGGAATCAAATTTTTTCTACTTGCATACGAGAAAACCATGCTATTCATGTAAAAGATCCAGCCGGAAAGGAAATATTTTCTTTTTGTAAAGGAAAAATCTATCATGATAGACATCTATTTTCTATTTCTCCCGCTAAAGCTCATTATGTGAAGAAAATGTTTCAAAAGGTTTATGAGTATAAAGAAAATATTGAACATAGTGTCTTTCATCAAAAAAGGTGGAATCGAGGTCAAGCAGCGTATAAGGAACTCGAGTCGTTGCAACATAAGTTTTCAGTTTCATCTCCTTTTATTGGCTCTTCGGATGTAGGAACTCAAGTAGGGGATGTTGTTGGCATAACTCGCAATGCGCTTGCTTTTTTTAGGGGTGTAGCTAAGTTCATTGTAGGTCTTCGTTTTATTAACGGGCTTTTAGGTGTTTTATTTGGACCTGTCGGGATTGTGAAGGGGATTTTAGCTCTTATTGTGGCTCTGAGGGTGAAAGACAAGGCCGGACAATGGGAAGCTATCCATAAGATTATAGACGGTATTGTCACCTTAATTGTTGGTTGTTTATGGGTTGCCATTGCAGTTTTTTCCGTGGTTTGTCCGGGTGCTGCGATTGGTAGCGCTTTTGCTTTGGTATTATTTTATGTATTTTTCCCGGTTTCTTCCGGTCTCTCATTGACCAAAGATAGTTGTAAGATCATTCAGTTTAGAGCTTTTCTAAAGAAGATGGAAGAGTACTCAAAACTAACGGATCCTAAAGAAAAGTATTTAGGACTGGCTAACTTTTTCTATCGTCAAATGACGCTAAGTGATTTGGAATTGAATAGACTTTCTTCAAAACCGGATACGGAAGAAAGAAAAACAAAAAAACTGATGAGAAAAGAGACAAGGCTTCTTCGGGTGACGAGTCCGGAGGTTGTGAAAGAGATTCAAAGGCAAATTCCTTTGATCCTTCCTCTTTTTTCTACCAATGAGCCGGAAGCTATACGACAGATGCAAATTTTAACAGAAACCATCTGGAAAACCGTGAAAAAAAATCAAATCAGCTCTACTTTTGCAGTAGGTTTAGATGTGACTTGTACTGTGGGGACCTTGCTGGGAGTTCCTGTGGAGTGTTTGAGTGGTTTTGCCGGAGATTTGTTTAGTCGAATAGGGGATGTTCTTTGGTTAGTAGTGAATGGTTTTGGCTTTGTTCTGGACAATCCATTTCTTTCCGGTAAAGTGACAGAATTTTGTTACAAGCATTCGAGTGGTGTTAAGTAATAAGCCTGAATATCCTAGTCGTTTCTGCACAGGTCATTCGCTCTCAGATATAACTATCCAAATAAAATAGACTTAAGTAGATGCTTTGTTTTCTTGAGTTAAGACTCCGAACTTTTTGCTGACAACATTTATCGCTAGAATCCAAATCGGTATGATTAAGAGAACTGCAGCGAAAATTATCGGAGAGCAAGAGAGGAGGGTGTTAAAGAAAATCAAAAGGACTTGAAGTATCAAGGAACTTCCTGACTTTCCAAGACGAGAGCCAATCCCATCAATAGCGGCTTTTCCTTTCATCCTGCTTTCTGGACTTAGTGGAATAAATGCAATTTCTTTAGTGCTGTCAAATACGGTGTATTTTGAAGCTCGGGTACATGCATTTTGTAAAGAGCCGAAGAAAACGGCTAGAGCTAATGGTGTGAGTCCCAGGATAAGAATAGGGCTTCCCTTCATGAACTGTTCGAAAAAGAGGAAATAAAAGAATCCGAGGCCGGTTACGGTAACAATAATGGGGGTGATAAGAGCGGTCACTTTCCATCCGGAACGTCGAATAAGGTTACCTGATACGAAGATGGAGCCAAGGGTCGCTAAACATCCAATACACAAGACGACTTTACTGGTATAGGCGGCATAATGTTGAGGGTCTGGATATAATTCTTTTAACTGAGCTTTCCACAGAACCTCTGTGAAATTAATCACGATGTTATAGGAAAGGACAATCATAGCAATGCTGATTAAATATTTTGATTTGGCAACATAAGCTAGGGTTTCTCGGATAGACATTCTTGGTTTTTCTTCTTTAGGAAGGTTTTTACGAGCGGTGTGGTCTGGCGGGAGTATGTGTACATGAATCCATCGGTAGGTGGCGATGGCGAGAATTCCACAAACTAAAATGATTCCAAGAAAAATATAGACTGTTTGGTCCCATGGAGTTGTTCCTCCAAGCATTTTTGTGTATTTAGAAATGTGTATGGTGTTTGAAGAAGTAAGAAAGTTGGCTAGCTCTCCGGTTAAGATACCCGAAAAATTAATTGCAATTCCAAAAAGAGCATAAAAACGGCCGGATTCTTCTATGGAAGTGACATCATTAGCAAATCCCCAGACGAGAACGGTTAATACCAGAAAGCTCCAAGATTCGGCGATCACATAAAAAAGAGAAAACATCCAGTACCGAATGATAGCGACAAAACCTTTGCATCCGGGTGGAAGATGAGATTGTAAAAAATTAGCAAATTGATCGGGATATAGGGATTCTCGATAGGGATAGAAAATTAGGGCAAAAAAGAGTAAAAAAGTCAGCATAAACCCGATAATGATATAAAAAACCTTTTCTTTGGAAAATCGATTCATAAGGCGGGTAAAAATAAAAGCTTCTAATAGTGCGGCGGGAAGAACTACCCATACCTTAAGGAAGGGGAGTACTTCTGCACCGGAATTAGGCGCTGTGATAATCAGGGCATCTTTCGCAATTCTAAGTAAGTGATAATTTATGGAAATTAAAAAGAAAATGATCATCAAAGGAACAAATTTAACCAGCTCTAGCCGATTAATTGGCCATAGAAAAGAACGAATCCGACTGAATTCCGTCCCATCTTTAGCCATGAATAATCCTTTGGTTAGGATCCGTCATCATATAACTCAAAAGGTCCTTTTGGGTTGTCTGAATTTGAGAGATTCTTTGCGTTCATTATACGCAATTACCATTTAAGATGTCACTGGAAAAAGAAAAAATAATTTCATCTCTTAATTATCATCGAGTTAAATCTTGAGTAGGAGATTCGACAATTTTTTTGAATACAGAGAAAATAGTAGGTTCTTCTTTACGCTGGGCCTTGTAGTTTTTTTTAATCGAAAGTAAGTGAAATTTTTTCTTGACGCTTCCTTCTTCCAATTTGACGGATATTTTATAATCTTCTCCCTGCAATAGAAGCTCAGTTGGGGTGTAACTCCCTTTCTGTTTAGCAGTTATAACATATGGCCATGTTTTATGAAAAATGGATTCCCCATCATAAAAATCAGACCATTCTTCTGTCCCGCTAATATAGTGAAGTATAGAGGGGAAAATATCCATTTGCGAAGTAATGATAGTGGATGTAGTTCTTTTTTCAGGGAATTTGTAAAAAATGGGGATGTGAGTTTGGTAGATGTTCAAATGAGAACCATGGAAAAGGGCCCCTTCTTCAAAAAATTCTTCCCCATGATCTCCTGTCACTACAATAATTGAATTATCCCATAATTGATTTTCTTGCAGTTTGGTAAAAAAAGAACCTAAAAGGTGATCTATGTAGTGAACTGCGTTATAATAACGGTTTTTGATAAGGGGAAGGTCTTTTTTGGAGCTGCATAGACCAACATAATTAATGTAATCCACTACAGGATGAAACGGTTCCATGTCTTTGGGATAACTATATTCCGAGTGAGTAGAGTCTAAAAATACAATAAAGACATTTCCTTCTTTTTTTGAATAATCGATTCCTTGCATAGATAAAAGATCTCTTTCGCAGGCAGGAAGAGAGCCGTTCATTTCATGGTAATGATCGGCTAAGTATTTCTCTTTTCCAAAAATTAGGGTGTCCATCGTGAAATAGTTTAGTTCTGCTGAGGAAGAAAGGGTAATGGTGTATCCCATTTTTTTGAGAATTTGCAGGGGGAAACTTCCTGTTTCTCGACTCTTTCGATAGGTGTTCCAGTGATAAGGGAAGCTGGAATGAAAAATAGAAAACCATGAGACTTGAGAGGCTGTGGCATTGGCAATAGAAAAGGGAAAAGAGAGATTTTCTTTAGCAAAATCGAAGAGATGGGGAGCAATTTTTTTTTGGATAGCATCTTTTCGAAAGGATTCCACAATGAAAAGATAAATATTTGGTTTTTTAGCAATATGGAAATTTTTACTTTCTAAAAGCTTAGATAATTCTTTTTCATTTTTGGGCTCTTGCATGGTAAGAGGGATGATAAAGCTCTTTTTTTCATGAGTGAGCAAAGGAAAGGTCCAAGGAAACTTTTTTTCCTGTTTTTCTAGAAAAGGCCATCCAAAATGTTCAAGAGAAATTACGATGCTAAGGGTTCCTATAATCAGTAATCCGAGAGTTTGATTGGAGATGAAAAGAGAATGTCGGTTAGAGACCTTTTGACAAAGATAGTATAAGGAGCCTCCTACAAAAGGCACCGAAAGAATAGCGACAATGGCAATAACAGCAGTGAAACTATGGAGATTAATGGCGCGAAGTGTAGCTAGATAGTGGGCGGGACCTTCCGCGAAAAAGAGCTGAAAAATAAAGGCGAAAGTTACGTCCAATAGTTTAATCACTACAAAGTTTACGATATGGCAGAGGAAGAGAAAGAATAGAAGGCCCATTAGGACTAAAAGAATCTTTTTAGGAAATATTTTTTTACAAAGGAGCTGAAAGGAAAAAATGAGAAAAACTTCGAGAAGAGACTGCCCGGTTCCATAGAGTAAAAGAGAAAAGTTTTCTAAGAAAGTAGTATTTGGGGTTGATAGGACATGAGATAAAGTTTGTAGAAATAAAAGAAGAAAAAACAGCGATAAATAAATGTAAGGAATTTCTTGACGTATGGAGAGTAATTTTTTCATGAAAATTTGCTTGTTAGTCCAAAACTTAGTATAATGAAACGTATATTTTTGTAATCTTTTTGTTGCATGGAGATGAAAATGAGAAAATGGTTTTTTTGCTTACCTTTATTGTGTTTTTCTACCCTTTTCGGTTTGGAAAATGAATATCCTGTGATCATTTTAGGTAGTGGGGTTGGGGGATTGACAGCTTCTCTTTATTTGAGTTTGGGTGGGATTAACTCTCTTGTGGTGGAAGGAAAGAGTCCGGGTGGGCGATTAACGGAAGCTCCAATGATACTCAATTGGCCGGGTGAAAAAGCCATTACCGGTAATGAACTTGTGAAAAAATTACGTATGCAGGTGGAAGAAAAAAATGGGGCACTTTTAGATGGAGAGGTAGTGAGTGTTGATTTTTCTTTACAACCTTTTATGAAAGTTCAGGTCCTTGTAGGGGAAGAGATAAAAACCATTTCGGCTAAAGCTGTAATCATTGCAACGGGAACTACGGAAAAACGTCTGGATGTCAAGGGAGAAAGAGGTATTGGTGGATATGAGGGAAAAGGGGTTTCTCATTGTGCGATTTGTGATGGTCCTTTTTACAAAGATAAAGTGGTAGCTGTGGTAGGTAGTGGAGATGTAGCTCTTTCGGAAGCTGATTATCTATCTCGCATTGCAAAGAAAGTCTATTTAGTGATTCGAAAGGATCAATTTTCAAGTTCTAAAAAAGAGCTTTCTCTACAAGATAATGTGGAAGTGGTATCTAAATCTTCGGTGCAGGAAATCCTTGGAGATGGGGAAAAGGTGACAGCTATAAGTTTAGAAAGCCCGATAAAAAAGGAATTACCGGTTGATGGTGTTTTTGTAGCGATTGGATCGAGCCCTAACACTAAAATCTTTCAGGGCAAGCTGGATTTAGATGAAGAAGGGTATATTCAAATCAAAGATGGGCAAAAAACTTCAAAGAGCGGTATTTTTGCTGTAGGGGATGTGACTCGAAAGAAAGAAAAGCAAGCTCTTTTTGCCGCTGCTGATGGAGCTAATGCAGCTTTGGAAGTTATTGCATTCATGAAAGGGAAAGAGGTTGCTAAAGTTTCTATTCCTCAAGAGGCAAAAAAGACTACAAGGGGATGTATAGAGATTTCTACTAAAGAGCAGTGGGATGAAAATATTGTGAAAACTCATGTGCCGGTGGTGGTTGATTTTTATGCTTCTTGGTGTGGCCCTTGTCGAAGAGTGTTACCTATTTTTCACTCCTGTGCGGAAAAACAGCTTGGGCATATTCAATTTATTACAGTAAATATGGATAAACAAGATGGCTTGAGTTTATTGTATCAAGTGCGATCGATACCGACTCTTTTATTTTTTAATTCGAAAGGAAAATTTGTAGCTCGTAGGCTTGGGTCAGACGAAGTATTGCAGGTTTTATCTCGAATGGAAAAAATTCAATCCGAAGAGGAAGCTGCTTCTTTTTTTAAAGAATTGAAGTAAGGGAAAATTTTTTGAAAAGCGTTATGGAATTCTTCGGTAGAAAAATGGGTGTTATTTCCATTTTTATCTTGTAAAGAGAGTACTTGTACTCTCTTTGACTTTGTAATGTGTTTTATATCTTCCAATCGAAGGTAAAGTTTTTTCTCTCCATTATGGAAAAAAAACTCATAGGGCGATCTGCTTGCATTGTATCGTGAGGTTATGACAAAAGGCCATTTACTTTGATCAAGGAGGGAATTCCCTTCTAATACTTCATTGAAATCATTTTTTCCCAAGATGTGATGAAAGATAGTTGGAAAAATGTCCATTTGGGATGTGAATTTTTTATTTTGGATTTCATGGGGCAACTGTGAGGTGAATTTATAATAGATGGGAATTTGAGTTTGCATTCGGCTAAGTCTGGATCCGTGGAAAAAATATCCTTCTTCAAAAAACTCTTCTCCATGGTCTCCTGTGAAAATGATAATAGAATTGTCATAAAGGCCTTTTTCTTTGAGATGATTTAGGGTGGCTCCGAATAATGAATCGATGTAATGGATAGCATTTTTATATCTAGCCTTTATGAAG
>JBAXUO010000066.1:0-7809 GCA_037129625.1 Chlamydiota bacterium | reverse complement strand
GAGCTTAAAGGATGGGCAAAATACCAAGCCCTTCTTGCTGAAAATCAACAAGAAGGCATTAGACCTTTTATAACCCCTTCCAGACGTGTTTGTGGATTTTCCGGAGTAGAATCCATATATACAAAATCTCTTATTAGAAATGCTGTGTTTATCACAGCTGAAGAAATTATAAAAGTCCATCCCATGCGTTTTCTGAGCCATTCTCCATTCGGGACTAATTCTCCTGACATGGAGGATTGGTACCCTGATCTGGCTGAGAATAATTCAGTATGGGAAGAAGAAATTCTCCCCGCCCTCATTAATATTCAACTACAAGCGATAGCTTTTACGGAAAGCAACAGACACGTAATCCTTCAGCAAGCCGGTAAATCATGCGTTCCTACTTGTATCGGAATGCTAGTCTTAGATCATAAAAAAACGCCTAATTACAAAGCCATAAAAGAAACTAATCTAGCTGATAACAAGCAAGCTATCGAATGGATAAAAGAAGCAGGCTTAACCCCCAAAATGACCGAAATCCCCAATGTAGGCAACAAAGCTGAATTCTTAGTAAAATGCTTGCAAGAAAATGGATCTGGAAAGCTCAGCATTGACCATCCCGAAATTTGTGGACACGGCATTGTTCTCGATGAAATTTCCATAGAAAATAATACGGCTATGATTCGAGACCCATCTCATGGCTGGGCTTTAACAATAAAGCTAAACGCTCTTCTTTCTTGGAACCCCAGCTCCCTAATACAAATAATTGAAAAATAATCGATAGAAAGAGTTCTTATGACAACCAATCCAGTAACCCCCAGCACAAAAACCTCTAACACAAGTCTAGCCTCTTCAGAACCATCTGCAGTTGTAGAAAAGACAACACAAGCAGCACAAAAAGTAATCGAACTAACCACATCGCATCCTAATCCATTAGAAACAGTCAAAAAAACAAGCGAGCTTAAAGGATGGGCAAAATACCAAGCCCTTCTTGCTGAAAATCAACAAGAAGGCATTAGACCTTTTATAACCCCTTCCAGACGTGTTTGTGGATTTTCCGGAGTAGAATCCATATATACAAAATCTCTTATTAGAAATGCTGTGTTTATCACAGCTGAAGAAATTATAAAAGTCCATCCCATGCGTTTTCTGAGCCATTCTCCATTCGGGACTAATTCTCCTGACATGGAGGATTGGTACCCTGATCTGGCTGAGAATAATTCAGTATGGGAAGAAGAAATTCTCCCCGCCCTCATTAATATTCAACTACAAGCGATAGCTTTTACGGAAAGCAACAGACACGTAATCCTTCAGCAAGCCGGTAAATCATGTCTTCCTACCTGTATCGGTATGCTTATCTTAGATCATAAAAAAACACCTAATTACATAACCATAAAAGAAACTAATCTAGCTAATGATGAACAGGCTATCGAGTGGGTAAGAGAAGCAGGATTAACACCCAAAATGACAGAAATCCACAATGTAAACAACAAAACTGAATTCTTAGTAAGATGCCTAAAAGAAAATGGATCTGGAGCACTCGGCATTGACCATCCGGAAATTAGAGGACACGAAATTGTTCTCGATGAAATTTCCATAGGAAATAATACGGCTGAGATTCGAGACCCATCTCATGGCTGGGCTTTAACAATAAAGCTAAACGCCCTTCTTTCTTGGAACCCCAGCTCCCTAATACAAATAATTGAAAAATAATCGACAAAAGAAGTTCATATGACAACAAATCCAGTAACCCCCAGCACAAAAACTCCTAACGCAAGTCTAGCCTCTTCAGAACCATCTGCAGTTGTAGAAAAGACAACACAAGCAGCACAAAAAGTAATCGAACTAACCACATCGCATCCTAATCCATTAGAAACAGTCAAAAAAACAAGCGAGCTTAAAGGATGGGCAAAATACCAAGCCCTTCTTGCTGAAAATCAACAAGAAGTCATTAGACCTTTTATCACCCCTTCCAGACGTGTTTGTGGATTTTCCGGAATAGAATCCGAATATACAAAATATCTTATTAGAAATGCTGTGTTTATCACCGCAAAAGAAATTATAAAAGTCCATCCCATGCGTTTTCTGAGCCACTCTCCATATGGGACACTGTCCCCTTTCGCTGAGAGACTTACGCGAGCTCAGAATGAGAATGATCCTATATGGGAAGAAAGAATTCTCCCCGACCTCATTAATATTCAACTACAAGCAATAGCTTTTACGGAAAGCAACAGACACGTAATCCTTCAGCAAGCCGCTAAATCATGCGTTCCTACTTGTGTCGGAATGCTTGTCTTAGATCATAAAAAAACACCTAATTACGACGCCATAGAGTTAACTAATCTAGCTAATGATGAACAGGCTGTCGAGTGGGTAAGAGAAACAGGATTAACCCCCAAATTTACAGAGATCCCCAATGTAAGTAACAAGACTGAATTCTTAGTAAGATGCCTAAAAGAAAATGGATCTGGAGCACTCGGCATTGACCATCCGAAAATTGGAGGACACGACATTGTTCTCGATGAAATTTCTATAGAAAATAATACGGCTGTGATTCGAGACCCCTTTCATGGCTGGGCTTTAACAATAAAGCTAAACGCTCTTCTTTCTTGGAATCCCTGCTCTCTAATACAAATAATTGAAAAATAATCGAAAGAAGGCTTATTTAAAGCTTTCTTC
The DNA here is from genome assembly GCA_037129625.1 of Chlamydiota bacterium. Lineage (GTDB taxonomy): Bacteria > Chlamydiota > Chlamydiia > Chlamydiales > SM23-39 > JBAXUO01. Next base: position 5,151 of record JBAXUO010000066.1, on the reverse strand, counting down.
CTAGATAGAATCACCCTAATCGCTTCGAGTATTCAAGCGAATGTACTGTTTATTCTTTAAAAATCCACATCTTCATAGACTTTTGCACACGGATCCATGGCAAAGACCATAAAAAAAAGTCTAAAAACCCTTGTTTTTATTGGGCTTATAACCTAGAATTCTTTTAGGAATTTCTATATAAAATTTTAGAAAAAAGGTTTACCTATGGCAAAAAAAGGCGCACGCGAACCAATCAAACTCAAAAGCGCAGAAAGCAACGAGTACTATTGGACAACAAAAAATAAAAAAACGAGCACCGAACGTATCGAACTAAATAAATATGATAAAAAATTACGAAAACATGTTAAATTTAAGGAAGCAAAATAATCCTTAAACAAACTGATGTTTGAATTTTTTATAGCTCTAAAATATCTCGTTCCAAGAAAGAGAGCATTATCCACTTCGATAATTGCTCTCCTTTCTGTTTTTGTTATTTCTCTCGTCGTTTGGCTTGTATTGGTCTTTCTATCCGTCACCACAGGTATAGAAAAAAATTGGATCCAAAAATTAGTCTCCCTCAACGCTCCCATCCGACTATCCCCAACCGATGCCTACTACTCTTCTTACTATTACCAAATCGATTCCGTTTCCGCCGCATCTAACTACACCTATAAAACCATCGGAGAAAAAGCTCTAGCCACCCAAACAAATCCCTATTCCAACGAAGATCTGGAAACTCCCCCCGCTTGGTCTAAAATGGAAAAAGATCCCAACGGACAACCTCTCGATATCGTAAAAAAAACATTTTCTATCCTTGAAAAAAACATCCCCGGCATCTCCTTCCAAGACTACGAAATCAGCGGCGCTCTCATGCGCCTCAACCTCCATAGAAAAGAAACCAATTCCATCACCTTTATAGAAGAAGAAAAATATTCTTTCCTAACTCAAATGTCGTATCTCGCCTCCTTCAACGATAAAAATCCCTCGTTAGCAGAGCTACTCCTTCCTCCTAACAAAAATGATCTAGAACATATCTTACAAATACTCAATCGCTCTTCCCCTACCCATTTTTCTTCGCAAATCGCCTTCTTTTTTGAACAAATTAATATCCTTTCGCTACTCACTAAACCGGAATTCCATATCCCCCTCTCCAAACTGCCTCCCTCTCCTTTTATTGCCTACGCGACTATCCAGAACGACAAAGTCCAAAAGCTCCTTCTTTCCAACAACAACACAACAAATAACCGCTTTGTCAACTTCACATCCGGAATTTTAGAAATAAAGAACGATAGTTGGACTTTTAGCGCTAACGGAAAAACCTACCCTATTGACCCCGTAACCCCTATTCGTTTAGATCAACCCACCCCAATCAAAGCTACTATTGTTGAAAATTCCCTACACAACGCAAAATCCCTCCATGACCTCTTATTTACCTTAACCTTCACCTTACAAAAACAAAAAATCTCAGATGTTTTCCCCTTCCAAAATCTAGCCATTCATGAAATAAGTCTTTCTCACAAAAAGCCCACTCATCCTCCTCTTTGGAGCGTCATTACCGATCAATCCATCCTCCTTGGTGAAAAAGAAGGTTTTTCCCCGGTTCTTTTGCCAAAAACATTTCAAGATAGCGGAGTCTTAATCGGAGATACCGGCTACTTCGCCTACACATCCACCTCTGGCCTCGCCTCCCAAGAAAAACGGGTCTCCTTTTTTGTCTCCGGATTCTATGATCCCGGCATACTCCCCATCGGCAATCGTCTTATGCTCGTTCCCTATTCCGTTACAAGAAGCATCAATGCTGCCATTTCCACCTTTTCTCCAGACGGCACCCCAACCAACGGAATATATGTATGGTTTCCCAATATTAGCGAAGCCCATCAATTTCACCAAAAAGTCATAGATGCTCTCGCAAAAGAACGACTAACTCCCTACTGGAACGTTACCCCATACACCGATTTTGAATTTTCTAAAGATCTTCTACAACAATTTCAAAGCGATAAACTCCTATTCACTCTTCTCGCTGCCATCATTTTAATCGTAGCCTGTTCCAATATCATCTCTTTACTTATCCTCCTCGTCAATGACAAGAAAAAAGAAATAGCCACTCTTCAATCCATGGGAGCCTCAAAGAAAAGTATCGCCCTCATTTTCGGAGCCTGCGGCGTCGCAATGGGCCTTTGCAGCAGTCTATTGGGAACCCTCGCTGCCCTTTTCACCCTCCATCATTTAGATGTTCTCGTCTCCTTTTTAAGCGCCATTCAAGGTCACGCTGCTTTCAACGAAGCCTTTTTTGGTAAAACATTACCCAATTCCTTTAGTTTCGAATCGCTCTTATTTGTCTTCATCGTAACCCCTATTCTTTCTCTTATTGCCGGACTCATCCCCGCTATCAAAGCTTGCCGACTTTGTCCCTCTCAAATCTTGAGGTCCGAATGAAATACTCTATTCAAGCCAAAAACCTCCATAAAACTTTTCAAACTCCTGAGAAAATTGTCATATTAGAAGGGGTAGATATTGAGGCTTCTTTAGGTGAAGCCATTTGTATCATGGGCGCCTCCGGAGAAGGAAAAACAACCCTTCTTCACATCTTAGGCACTTTAGAAAAAGCCGATATAGGAGAAATCGATATCGTCGAAAAATCTATCAAAAAGTGGAGCCCACACATCCTTCGAAATGAACATATTGGATTCATTTTTCAATCCTACAACTTATTAGAAGACCTATCAGCACTAGAAAATGTTCTCATGCCGGCTAGAATTGGAAGAAAATCCCTTTCCAAAGAAAGTCCTATGTATCAAAGGGGACTACATCTCTTAAATGAAGTTGGATTGCAAAATAGACAAGACTACCCGGTAAAACTCTTATCCGGTGGAGAAAAGCAACGAATTGCTATAGCAAGAGCCTTATGCAATAATCCGGAAATCATTTTAGCCGATGAGCCCTCCGGCAACCTCGACTACGCCAATTCCTCTAAAATTCATGAACTCCTACTTTATTTTGTAAAAAAAATGAATAAAACTCTTATATTGGTAACGCACGATAAAGAACTTGCTAAACTCTGTGATCGGATTTACCTTTTGAAAAGGGGAAAAATCACCCTGGTTGATAAACATTCTATATAATATTTAAAGGAGACTTACCATGGATATTTTAATCATTGGAACCGGATATGTCGGACTTGTCACCGGCGCCTCATTTGCTGAAATGGGCCATAAGGTCATTTGCTTAGATATTGATGAAAAAAAAATAGCTAAGCTCTTACGTGGCGAAATCCCTATTTATGAACCCGGACTCGACGAACTGGTCAAACGAAATATCAAAGCCAAAAGACTTGCCTTCACAACCGATTACAAAAAAGGCATCGAAGCTACCACTATATGCTTTTTAGCTGTTCCAACCCCCTCCAAAGAAGATGGCTCTTGTGACACCCGATTTATCGAATCAGCTGTGAAGGAACTTGGAAAACATCTTAATGGATATCGAATCATTGTAAATAAATCTACCGCTGCCCCAGGAACGCTGTTCTTTGTAAAGAAAACACTCCAAGAAGTTTTGAATCAAAGACAAGTTAACTACCCTTTTGATGTAATTTCCAATCCTGAATTTTTAAAAGAGGGAAGCGCTATCTCCGATTGCATGAAACCCGATCGTATCGTCATCGGATATGAATCTAAAGATGCATTGCAAACCATGAAACAGCTATATGCGCCATTCAACCTGAACCGAGAACGTATCCTAGAAATGGATATCTTGTCCGCTGAGCTCACCAAATATGCAGCAAATGCGATGCTCGCCACCCGAATTTCCTTTATGAATGAACTTGCCGAAATCTGTAAACGAATAGGGGCTAATATTAATGAAGTTCGAAAAGGAATTGGTTCTGACGCCCGAATCGGTTATAGCTTTCTATATGCCGGCGCCGGTTATGGAGGCTCCTGCTTTCCAAAGGACTTAAGAGCCCTTTGCCATTTAGCTGAAAAAAAACTCGACTACAAACCTCTTTTACTCAATGCAGTCGAAGCCATTAACAACCAGCAAAAAAAAGTTCTATATCAAAACATAAAAAAATATTTCGATACAAAAGGCGGCATCCGAGGGAAAACCTTTGCTATTTGGGGTCTTTCCTTTAAACCCGATACCGATGATATGAGAGAAGCTCCCTCTTTAACTTTGATTGAACAACTGCAAAAAGAAGGGGCCATTTTACGACTATACGATCCAGTCTCTATGGAAAATGCTATGATGCTTTTAAAAGACCATAAAAATCTGGTTTTTTGCCAAGATGAGTTTCATGCAGCAGAAGGGGTTGATGCCATTGCTCTCTTAACGGAATGGAAACAATTTCGATTAGTCAATTTTCAAGAGCTCCTTCCGAATATGAAAAATGGGGTCCTTTTTGATGGTCGTAACCAATATAAACCTGAAGACATGAAGGAAAATGGATTTGACTACATTGGGATCGGAGTCCCCGACCACATTAGAAATTGAACTACTTGTAAAAAAAACTAAAGCAACGATAGAAAAAAGGCTTATCGAACTTGTAGAGCCCATTTCTCCCCTTTCTTTGCAAAAGTCCGTTCGATATGCCCTTTCTTCCGGAAAAAAACTTCGCCCGCTTCTTTTGTTACTCACTGTAGAAACTTTGCATGGAGATACCCAAGCGGCTCTCGATACTGCCTGTGCACTGGAAATGATTCATGTCTATTCCCTCATCCACGACGATCTACCCTCAATGGATAATGATGATTTTCGAAGGGGGAAGCCCGCATTACATAAACAATTTCCCGAATGGCTAGCCCTTTTAACAGGTGATTTTTTTTTAACTTATGCTTTTGAAATTCTCTCTTCCACAAAAAACCTTTCAGACTCACAAAAAATCTCCCTAATACAAACGCTCTCTACTCATAGTGGAAGTAATGGAATGATCGGAGGTCAATGTTTAGATCTCGAAATGAAAAATCAAGTCTGCACATCCGAGAAACTTCAGTTAATGCATGAAAAAAAAACAGGAGCTCTCTTTCTCGCTGCAGTTCAGTGTGGAGCCCTCATTGCCAACGCATCAGAAAAAGAAAAGGAAATTCTAAATATTTTCGGAAAAAATTTCGGATCTGCTTATCAAATGTTTGATGACATTGCAGACATCAGCCAAAATAGCTCTGAGGCCAATGGAGC
>JBAXUO010000065.1:0-7826 GCA_037129625.1 Chlamydiota bacterium | reverse complement strand
TAAAGCAAGCATTAATGATTTAGGAAAAATATATCCTGTCGAACCACCAAAAAATCCGGAGCTGTCCGAACAGATAAAGCAAAAAGTCCTTTCAGGTTCAACATGTGAAGAGATTTCTCGTTTTATTAAAGAGTATATTTCCAAGAATGAAATAGATGGAATCCCCTTAACGAAAGAGGGGTCTCTAAGATATGCAAAATGGGATGCTTTTTTAGAAAAAAACGGTGGAAGGGAAGATTTTTTTATTCAAGTGCTTGCGGAGAAAAAAGTCCCGGGGGATCAAGAAGCTGCTCAGCTTTTATATAAAGAGGGGAAAAAAAATATTTCCGGATGGGAAACCACTGTAAAAAAGTTAAGTGAACCAACAGATTTTATTTCTGTGATGGAAGGGTTAAAACCCCCCAGTTCTTCTGATCTGACCGAAGTCGTAGTGGGGCATACAAATGCGCAAGCGAGGTGGCCTCGAGTGTTGTCTCAGCTTCAGGATATTGGGATAGACGGGAGAGCGATTCACAAAGGGTGGGTTCAACTTGCTTTATCCGATCTTTTGAGAGCTTCGAAGTAGGCTCAAGTCATTTAGTAAGCTACGTAAAGACTCCGGATTAAATCGATTATGCTAAAGGATTTTTAGATAAAAACTTGCGACGTATGGTACAGTTCGCCGATGTCTTTTCTGATGAACAGATTGTATACTGACCCTAGTTTCTATCGTAAATCCCGACGGTCCTTTGCCGCTTCGGTTCGAATCAAATTCCGTGGACCATTTGAGGACCACTGCCATACAAAAAAGCGCGACAAATCACAACAGTTCGCAGTAGCTCGAAAGAGGCGTTTTCCGCTATGATTTCGGGGAGTTAGCGGCTATTTGGCTGGGGCAGTGCTGCGGACTCATAACCCGTTGGTCCTTATTTTAAGTCCTAGTTTGCCTATTTTTAATAAGGCCTTTTTTAAGTAGGTTTTTGACCAAAACTTCCTCCTCGAGGATTTCGATGAAAACTACGACCGTTTATAATGGGCTCTGCGGGAATGGATGGATCCGGTTCATAGCCTGGGATTATCACTTTTTGAAGACTACATTTTAAAAGGCGTTCGATGTCTCTTAAATATGGGTGTTCATCTATGCATACAAGAGAAATCGCTTCCCCTTCATTACCCGCTCTTCCCGTACGGCCGATGCGATGCACATAGTCTTCAGGAATATTGGGCAATTCGAAATTTACAACATAGGGCAATGAATCGATATCAAGTCCTCGTGCTGCAATATCGGTAGCCACTAATACTCTCACAGCTCCTTTTTTGAAGTCAGCTAGGGACTTCGTTCGGACGGATTGACTTTTATTTCCATGTATTACTGCAGTGCTAATACCATCCAAGGTTAATTGCTCAGATAGTTTATTGGCCCCATGCTTGGTGCGGGCAAATACAAGTACTTGCCTCCAGTTTTTTGATGTAATGAGAAAGGAGAGTAATGCGCGTTTGCGTTTTCTGTCTACCGGGTGAATGAATTGGGCAATGCTTTTTACTGTGGTATTTCTAGGTGTCGCATCAATCTTTTTGGGAGACTGTAAAAAACTATCGGCGAGTTTTTTTATTTCATCAGAAAAAGTGGCAGAAAATAAAAGGGTCTGTCTCTTTTTGGGTATAAGAGCAAGAATTTTACGAATATCTCTAATGAACCCCATGTCTAACATGCGATCCGCTTCATCCAGGACTAAGATTTCTACTTTGGAAAGATCGAGATTTTTTTGGGAGATATGATCTAGTAGTCTACCCGGGGTCGCTATGAGAATATCTACTCCACTACGCAGGGCTTTTTTTTGGGGCTCGAGAGAAACTCCTCCAAAAATAATTGCAGACTTTAAAGGCAGGTATTTACCATACGTCCTTACGCTCTCTCCCACTTGAGCTGCCAGCTCACGAGTCGGTGTTAAAATCAGGGCGCGGACAAAATGTTGACCTTGTACGTTAGATCGCATATGTAAACGATGCAACATGGGAAGAGTAAAGCCCGCTGTTTTACCTGTGCCTGTTTGAGAGCCGACCATCATATCATGTCCATCTAAAACAACAGGGATGGCCAGTTGTTGAACCGGTGTTGGGGTTTGATATTCTTTTTCCGCAATCGCTTGGAGTAATTCATTGGATAAACCAAAGGCTTTGAATGGCATGATACCTACATTTTGTTATAAAAATTAAAAATTCACCTAATTCCTGGAAGTACTATAGATCAAAAAAAACCGATTCCAATCGAATGAAAAAAGCATCTTCTGGGTCTAAGACGTAATATTTTTGGTTATTTCCCTAGAAATTCTCATGACAGGGTTTAAACATTTTTTACATCTTTGCTTGGAAAAGACTTCAAGTTAGGAGTAATACGGAGTAATTATACATAATCTGTGATTTTTATAATAATAAAAATAAAATTTGTCTTTTTTATTCAATGATACTTTGCAGTAGATAGAGAAAATCCGTTTTTGCTATTCTTCTTCTCCATGGGAAATAATTCATTTGGAAAAATTTTTACTATGACTACGTGGGGAGAGTCCCACGGAAGTGCCGTGGGCGTCGTGATCGACGGGTGCCCATCGGGCTTACTACTTTCCAAAGAGGATATTCAAAAACAATTGTTTTTTCGAATGAGTGGAAAGGAATATACCTCTCCCAGACAAGAGACAGATATGGTTGAAATCCTCTCCGGCGTATTTGAGGGAAAAACTACAGGGATGCCCATTTTTCTTTTGATTCGAAATGTGGATGGAAAAAAGGAAGACTATGAGGATCAGCAATACATCATCAAGCCGGGCCATGCTGCCTTTACTTACCTTGAGAAATACGGAATTTTTGATTATTTCGGAGGGGGACGGGCATCGGCTAGAGAAACGGTTTGTCGAGTAGCTGCTGGAGCTATAGCAAAAAAAATATTGGAACATTTTGGTATTTTTGTTCTGGCTTTTGTGCGCTCTGTTGGAGATTTATGCATTCCCTATGTAAATTGTGAGGATCCTAAAACATTAGATCTATTGCGAAAAAAGAGTCCGATTTTGTGCCCGGATGAAACCACCTCACATCAAATCCTGCAGGCTTTAGAAAAAATACAACAGGAGAGGGATTCAATCGGTGGGGTCGTTGAGGCTTTTGCTTATCATTTGCCGGTGGGTCTTGGGGATCCTGTCTATGAAAAATTATCTTCAAATTTGGCAAAAGCTTTATTTTCTATTCCGGCTGTAAAGGGTTTGGAAATCGGGGATGGGTTTCAATCAGCAAGGCAAAAAGGATCGGAGCATAATGATCGTTTTTGTATTAGGGATCAGGAGATTGCTTTAGAGAGCAATCACTGTGGGGGTATGCTTGGGGGAATTTCTACTCAGGGGCCTTTGCATGTCAAAGTGGCTTTTAAGCCAACTCCTACAATAGGAAAGGTTCAAAAAACGGTTACTACAGAAAAAAACGAGATAGAACATAGTTTTCAAGGAAGGCATGATCCTTGTGTGGCTATTCGAGCGGTGGTTGTAGTGGAATCGATGATTCAGCTAGTCCTTGTCGATGCTTTGCTTTTGCAAAGATGTTCTCGATTGTGAAGAAGGAGCTTTTCCTTTCATACTAAGAAAAAATGGCTTATATTAGACTTGATTCAAGGAGATTTTATATGAATCGATTTTTGGGTTCTATTCTGCTCGTAGCCGGAACAGCTATTGGAGCGGGGATGCTTGCTTTGCCTGTTTCTACAGGATTTAGTGGTTTTTTGCCTTCTGTAGCACTTTTTGTCCTATGTTGGATCGCTACTTTTTTATCGGCTTTATTTTTTTTGCAGGTCCTTTTAGTGATGAAAAAAGAGACCAGCATGATCAGCATGGCAGGCTTTACTCTTGGAAAGTGGGGAAAAGGATTTGCTTGGGTTTTTTATCTTCTCCTGCTGTACTCCTTGACAGCAGCCTACATTTCAGCTTTTTCTCCCATGTTTTTAAAGTTGTTTTATTGGATTTTCCATGTGCAGGCTCCAACTTGGGTGGGTCCTTTGCCATTTCTTGGTATTTTTGGACTATTCGTATATTTAGGAACCGCATCTGTTGATTGGGTGAATCGAATATTTTTAACGGGAAAAATCCTTTTCTTTCTTTTATTTGCTGTGTTCTTGGTTCCCGATTTGCAGGTTAAGTTGTTACGACATATTGATATGAAACCATTTCTATTAGGTCTTCCGGTGGTTGTGACGGCTTTTGGTTTTCATACGATTATTCCTAGTTTAGCGACCTATTTAGATTTTCAAAAAAAGAAATTACAAATTGTTTTATTTGTGGGTAGCTTATTTTCTTTGTTGATTTACATTACATGGGAGTATCTGGTTCTGGGTAGCGTTCCTCCAAATCTATTATTTGAGACCTGGAAAAATGGGGGTACTGTCGTAGAGCCATTAACAGCGTCAGTTCATCAACCGATGTTAGTGTGGATAGCCAATTTTTTTGCCTTTTTTGCTATTATTACTTCTTTTTTAGGAGTGTCCTTAGGCTTAGTCGATTTTCTTCGGGATGGTTTTCATTTGCCTCGAAGGCCTTCAGGTCGTTTATTGGCTTGCGTATGTGCATTTATTCCCCCTCTTTTTTTCGTTTATATTTATCCAAAAGGTTTTATTTTAGCTTTAGAATATGCCGGAGCTTTTGTGGCGATATTACTTATTTTTTTCCCGGCTTTGATGGTTTGGAAATTAAAAGATAAAGGCTTTTATAATACAGGTTTGGGCAAAGCAATTCTTCTAATAGTAATGGGTTTGTCACTCGTGGTGTTTATTTTAGATATTTTGGATAAAATTGGGATTTTACGACCGTTATTGGGCTTTTAATAGAGCTGTTTCCAAGAGGTAAGGTGAAATAACTCTTTTGGAATCTCCTCAAGAAAGCGTGAAGGATTCGTCGGAATATACTTTCCCATTTTTCTTCGAGACCTTGCCATGCTAAAAATTAAATGTTCTCGAGCCCTGGTGATTCCAACATAAAAAAGTCGTCTTTCTTCTTCAACCCCCCGATCTTGTATGCTTTTTTCGTGGGGAAGAATATGATCTTCCAATCCTACGAGGAAGCAGACGGGGAATTCAAGTCCTTTCGCGCTATGAAAGGTCATTAATTTAATCCGATCTTCTTCGAGTGTTTGGGTGTTTTTTCGAAGATTCTCTTTAGATAATAGGGTTGTGGATAAGAAGTTTTGTAATGTGGGGTTTTCTTCCGATTCTTCGTATTCAGATAAAGCATTGATAAATTCTTGGATGTTATCTTGCTTAAAATCTCTAACTTTATCCGTTTTTACCTCTTCTTCAATAGCCTTTTTATAATCGATAGCCTCTAAAAACCATTCCAAAGCAGAAAAAAAAGGTCTGTTTTCAAAACGTTTTTGCGCCGTTTCAATGATATCTACAAAAGAAACGATTCCCTTGATAGCTCTAGGTTGCAAAGAAAATTCTTCTTTGTTTTTTTCTAAGGGAGCTATGGCTATTTTCTTTAAAAGACTCCAAAGGGAGATTTTTTGTCCCCGTTGGTATTTGGTTAGGGTGTCGAGGGTTTGATCGGAAATTCCTCTTCGTGGGACGTTGATAATTCGAAGTAAGGCTTCTTGGTCAAGAGGATTAGCAATCACTCGAAGATAAGACATGGTATCTTTAATTTCACTGCGTTCTGCAAATTCCAATCCTCCAAAAATTTCGTAGGGGATGCCACGAATCCATTTACCATCTTTTTGATAGACGGCTTGTAACAGAGCCATTTCAAAGTTTCTAGAGAGAATATTTGAGCGGTAAAGAATAGCCATGTCTTTCCATTTTTTTCCTTGCTCATAGAGGGAGATCATTTTTTGTACGACGGCTTCTGCTTCCTCAAGATCGGTTGGAGCATGAAATAGAGTGATTTTTTCCCCTGTAGATTGGGATGTCCAAAGAGATTTGTCATGGCGGTTTTTATTATTGTGAATGACGGCATTGGCAGCAGCCAGAATGGGGGATGTGGATCGATAGTTTTGCTCGAGTTTAATCGTGATATCCGAGGTGAATTGGAGAATGTGCTCGATGGAGGCTCCCCTCCACCCATATATGGATTGGTCATCATCTCCGACAACAAAGAGATTTTGGTGGGGGGCTACAAGTAGTTCTGCCAGTCTGGATTGGATGGGGTTTGTGTCTTGGTATTCATCGATCATGACGTATTTGTAAGTATTTTGATAGATAGCTGCAATAGCGGGGTGTTTTTCGAAGAGTTGGACGGTAAGAGATAATAGATTATCAAAATCGACGGCGTTACAAGCTCGTAAAGAGACGTCTAATCGTTGATAGAGCTCTTTCATGAATTGGTGATGCCAATCGGAGCCGACTTTTGGTATTTCTTCAAAGGAAATTCCCTTATTTTTTGCTTCTCCAATGAGGTGGAGGGTTTGAGCTATGGAGGGGATGTCTTTTTCATTTTGTAAGATTTCTCTTGCGATTTGGGTGGCCAATCGTTCCTTATCTTTTTCGTCATATAAGCTAAAATTGGATGTGTAGCCTAGATTTTGGATGTGTTTTCGGAGAATATGCATGCAAAAGCTGTGGAAGGTAGATAAGGTGATTTTTTTAGCGATTTCCGAACCGACCTCTTTGGATACTCTTTCTCTCATTTCTTCGGCAGCCTTGTTGGTAAAGGTAAGGCCTAAGATAGCGGAAGGGGCAACCTTTTTTTGTTTGATAAGGTAGGCAATTCGATGAACGATTACCCTTGTTTTTCCACTGCCGGCGCCAGCTAAGACTAGGATGCGGCCTTCAGTGGCTTCAACGGCTTTTTGTTGTTCTTTGTTTAATTGCATAGTGTTTGTAGAAAGGCAAGAAAATCATTTTGTAAATCTGTTAATGTAGCCTCTTTAGCACATTTGAACGGGTATACATTACAATGTATAGGGTAAGGTATTTTATGTTGAGAATTTCGAAAGACTTCTTTTAAAAGTCTTTTACATCGATTCCTTTCGACCGAAGAGCCAAATTTAGAAGAGATTGTGAGTCCCATTTTGGTGAGATTTTCTTTTTTATAAGATATGGAAACCCACTTGCTGCGGTAAACATTTTTCTTTTCACCTAAGCGCAAATACTCTTCTCTTTTTCGGAGTCGTAAGGTTTTCGGAAACGTAAATCTCACGCTGCTAGCTTACAACGACCTTTTTGTCTTCGACGCTTAATGATCTTTCGCCCGCCTGGGGATTTCATTCTTTTACGAAATCCGAGAGTTCTTTTTCGATAAATCTTACTAGGTTGATATGTTCGTTTCATGGTTATTCCTAAAAATTTTTTCTGTTAAGGAATAAGGATATCGAATGGGAGAAAAATCATCAAGAGAAAATCAAAAATGGAGTTTCTTAATGCTAAGTTAGAGTGAGATTTTTTTAAAAAGTAGAGAAAAAGTCCTTACTTTTTGATTTTTAATGATATGCGAATTTTAAAAGAAAGTTTTGTCAAAATACAAAATGGAGTGTTTCTTTCTTGAAGAGGATTAGTACGGTGTGAGAGTACGGTACATGAGAGTGGCCTTTTATCAAAAATGGGAACATTATTTTATTTACGAGGAAAAGGAATGCCTTGTCAGATAAGCAAGGTTTTGTTAAACTTTCAGCTAAATCCATCAAAGGGAAATGACTGTCAACTACCCCTCCATGATGGGAGATGCTTGAGAAATCAAGCCTGAAGTTGACCAGCCTCAGTCTTAAGGTAACTTAAGACTACGTTAGGAGTGAATATATAGGCACCGTGGGATGCCACCTCAGTCTCACGCTCTGCGGTATGTGGTTAAACAGATGTACGGGTTAAGTCAGTGCTGCATACG